>JAYNJY010000087.1:0-11365 GCA_038110665.1 Rhodospirillaceae bacterium
CGAGCGCGGTCTGATAGGCGCGAAGCGACATCGGCGAGGTGATCGACTGGTAGCCTACCTCGTTGACCCGGCCCTTGAGGATGAAGCCGAAGCCGTCCTCGGCCTCGCGTTCGATCAGGTCCTGCCACATGTTAGGCGTGACCGAGAGCGGCGCGCGGCCATGGAAGTCGAGCAGCAGGTGTTGGCCGAGCTTAGGTAGGAACAGATGCATGGAGCCGAAGCCGGCGATACCGCACATCTGCGGATCGACCGCGGTCTGCACCAAGGCGCTGGCGATGGCGGCGTCGATGGCGTTGCCGCCGGCCTTGAGCGCGTTGGCGCCGGCTTCCACGGCCTCGGGTTGCGGCGCGCTGACGATGCCGTGGGTCATGGTTGTTCCCCCCAGTTCGGTTGTGGTTGTCGCTACGGCTCAGTGCCGGTAGCTCGGGTCTTCCGCGTCGAGCATGCGCCGGAGCGCCGCCCAAGACGATTCGATCGAGCGCTGGTTGTCGCCCATGCGGTCGAACTGCTGCGCGGTCTTTTCGCAGACGTCCTCCGACGGCATGGTCAGTTCGCCGCCGGCCTGGGCGGCGATCTGCAACTCGCAGGCGCGTTGCAGGTAACGCATCAGGCTGAACGCCTCCGCGACCGAACGCCCGACGGTCAAGAGGCCGTGGTTGCGCAGGATCATCGAGTGATGGGTCCCGAGATCCGCGACCAGCCGGTCGCGCTCGTCGAGGTCGTCGGCGATGCCCTCGAAGTCGTGGTAGGCGACGCGCTTGTAGAAGCGCATCGAGGTCTGCGCCAGGGGCAGCAGGCCGTCCTTCTGGGCGGAGACCGCCATGCCGGCGACGGTATGGGTGTGCATGACGCAGCGCGCGTCGTGCCGGGCCATGTGGACGGCCGAGTGGATGGTGTAGCCGGCGTCGATGATATCGGCGTCGCGGCCGAGCGCGCCGCCGTCGACGATATTGCCGTCCATGTCGATCTTGATCAGGCTCGATGCCGTGATCTCGCGAAACATGAAACCGTAGGGATTGATCAGGAAATGTTCTTCGGCACCCGGCACGCGCGCGGAATTGTGGGTGAAGATGCCGTCGTCCCAGCCGTAGCGGTAGACCAGACGATAGCAGGCGGCGAGATCCTCGCGCAGCGCCCATTCCGCCGGGCTCACCCGGGCACGGACCTCGTTATCGGCTTGTCGCGCGGCAGCTTCCATGACCGTCCATCCTTATCCAGCACCTTCGCCAGCATCGCCGGCGAAACAGGGTCAGGGCGGAATTCTGCCCCTCCCGCCCTGGCATGGCAAGATGGACGGCGGCGGCTCAGGCGAAATGGAACTTGCTGGTTCCGGCGTCGCGTATGGCGCGGCGGATCAGCGCGAAGCGCCAGTCCGCGTCGAGCCGGCGTTCGACGCGCTTGCGCCGCTCCGACGTACCCCATCCCTCGCTGGCGCGGCGGCGCCTGGAGTTCTTGCGGCGGTCTCCGTTGAAGGGCTTTGCGCCCTTGAAGTCCTTGTCGCGGGTCTCGAATTTTCCGAACATTTTGCCAACTCCTGTTCTCGGGTTAATATTTGCCTCCGATGAGCCTACATGTTGTCGTAAGGCGTGCGTGTATACAGTGACCGCCGTCACAAGATTGCTAGCGGCCCGCACGTCAGGTGTCCGCCTATAGTGAGAGGCCATGAGCGAACATCGCAACTATTCCATCGATCCCGACCTGCAACCCGATCCCGGCGCCTGCGCCTTCGACCTGGAGCGCGCGCTCGCCTCCGTCGTCGGCCTGCAGAGCAAGGTCCCCGACGACGCCTATACGGTCCAGACCCTGGGTCCCGAACGTGCCGGCCATGCAGTCGCCATAAACGATTCCGGACTGGTGGTGACGATCGGCTACCTGATCGTCGAGGCCGACACGGTTTGGCTGTTCGACCACACCGGCCAGGCGGTGCCCGGCCACGTCTGCGTCTACGACCAGGAAACCGGCTTCGGCCTGGTTCAGGCGCTCGGAAAGCTCAACGCGCCGGCGCTCCCGATCGGCAGCGTCAAGACGGTTCACGTCGGCGACCCGGTGATCTTCGCCGGCCACGGTAGCCGCGCCAATGCGCTGAGCGCCGTCGTCGCCGACAAGCGCGAGTTCGCCGGCTACTGGGAATACCTACTCGAAGAGGCCTTGTTCACCGAACCGCCGCATCCGTTCTGGGGCGGCGGCGCGCTCATCGACACCGGTGGGCGGCTGGTCGGCATCGGCTCGCTGTTCGTGCAAAAGAACCCGGGCGAGGTCGGCTCCTTCGACGGCAACATGGTGGTGCCGATCGACATCCTGCTGCCGATCCTGGACGATCTTCAGCGCTTCGGCCGCGTCCAGCGCCCGCCACGGCCGTGGATCGGGGCGTTGTCGACGGAGGCCGACGACCGCGTCGTCGTCGTCAACACCTGGAACGGCGGGCCGGCCGACCAGGCCGGACTCGAATCCGGCGACCTCGTGCTCGCCGTCGGCGGTCAGGCGGTGGCCTCCCTGGCGCAGTTCTACCGCCGGCTTTGGGCACTCGGCGATGCCGGTGTCGAGGTGCCGCTCGACATCGTGCGCGACGGCCGGCTGGCCGAGGTCACCATCCAATCCGCCGACCGCACCAAGTTCTACCTGGCGCCGAAACTCCATTGATATCCGGCGTCGTCCGTATCGATCTCGAAGATGCCGACGTCCGCCTTTATCCCGGCGTGTTCCCGCCAGCGCGCGCGCGCGACCTGTTCGACCGGTTGTGCACGGAGGTCGATTGGCAGCGCGCCGAGGTCCGGCTGTTCGGGCGCCGCGTTCCATCGCCCAGGCTGAGCGCCTGGTACGGCGAGGCCGACTACACCTATTCCGGCGTGACCTGGCCGGCGCGGCCGATGCCGGCGTTGTTGCAGGAGATCGGTACCGAGGCCGGGCGCCTGGCGGGACAGCCGTTCAACACCGTGCTTGCCAATCTCTACCGGTCGGGTGCGGATTCCATGGGCTGGCACGCCGACGACGAGGCCGAACTCGGCGCCGACCCGGTGATCGCTTCGGTGGTGCTCGGCGAAACCCGGCGGTTCGTGTTCCGGCGCAAGAATGCGCCGGCGGTGAAGCGTGACGTCGCCCTCGGCGCCGGCGACGTGTTGGTGATGGGAAGGGGCACCCAGCGCCACTGGCTGCACGCGGTGCCGAAAACCGCCAAGCCCGTGGGTGCCCGCGTCAACCTGACTTTCCGCCAGATCCGGCTCAAGCGCGCACAGGCGGCCGGTTCAGCCTTTGTTTGACCAGAACGGCGGTGTCGCGGCGAAGGCGTCCCAACCGGTGAGCAGCACCGGCTCGATGTCGTGCAGCGTACGCGCGTGCCATCCCCTGACCTGGCCAGCGGCGAGTTGCACGAGGCGGTCTTCCTTGGTCGCCTTGCCGCCGCCGGTCAGGCTGCCGGTCATGGTCTCGGCCTGGGCAAGGTCGTTGATGTGGCCGAACAGATCCTGGAGCTCCCTCAATGCGGCGATGAACGTCTTGGTCTGGCGGTCGGGATAGACGCCGCGCAGGAAATCCACGGCGTAGCGCATTTTCTTCAGGCGGATGCGCAGCGCATGGCGTTCCTCAAGGCTTTGGTCGCGCAGGTTGCGTCCGGCCTTGATCAGCTTGTGGTAGGGCCGGCGCAGGATGTCGTCCGCGGTGACGTCGAGACGCTGCAACCGCGGTTCGTTGCTGTCGGTCGGGCCGGCGAGCCAGCCGTCGAGCGCGATGAAGGCGGTCAGGCGGAAAATCAGCTTGGCGTAGCGTTCGCTGGCGAGAGCGGCGCGGACTTGGTCGTAGGCGCGCTTGCGTTCGCGTTCGGCGCGGCGCTTGAGCGCGGCGATAGCGGGCGCGTCGATGCCCTGGCCGGCCATGGACGCCAGCATCTCGCCGATGAACACGTCCCAGTCGCGCGCCGGCCCGAGTTGGCCGCCGAGCCAGCGCAGGTCTTCCGCCATCCATCCGACGTTGGCGGGGCGCAGATAGGGCCCGAAGATCTTGAGCGCTGAGCGCAGCCGGCGGCCGGTGCGTTGACGTGCCGGTAGGGTGGCCCAGGGGCCGCCTTACCTGGCTTTCTTCTGGGCCTCCTCTGCCATCAACATGGCGGTCGCCGCATCGACCTTGGCGGCGGCCGCATTGCGGAGCGCTTCGTTGAGCTTGGCTTCGAGAGTGCTCAGTTTCATTTCCTGGTCGGCGCTGGCGCGGGCGCCGAGCGCCAACAGCGCGACACCGATGGCGGCAAGGCGAAACGTCCTCGTCTTTCCCCGAATCTGCATGGTTCTTCCCTTTCCTTGTTGGAAGTCAAAATTTCCGAACCATGCGGCCGAAATGTTGTGCGGGTATTACGGAAATGTGCCGGTGAGGTAACAGCGACCTAGTCCAGGTCGAGCGGATAGACCGGCCGGCGTACGCGCCGGTAGGGCAGCTCCTTGAAATTGCGCGACGTCAGCCCGCCGCCGCCGTCGACGACGATGACCTCCTCGGCGATCGGCTGGAAAGCGGCGCGGAAATGATGCGCCGACTTGACTGCGACAACGCTCTTCAGCAGCGGGTCGATGCGGGCGTGGCCGAAGAACATGCGGTCATAGACCTGGAAGCGACCGGAGGTCACGACCACGTCGACGCCCTCGATGGCGACCACGGCGGTGGTGCCCATCTCGACCTTGAGGCCGGCGGTCATCGGTCCTTCCATGCGGAAGCGGCCGTCGGTCACCGCCTTGACCGTGCCGCGCACCTGCAGCGGTTCGCACAAGGCCGGGTCTGAGCGCCCGCCCAGTTGCATGTGCACGATGGCGCCGATGCCGTTGTCGCGGCAGATCGTCGCCGAGGCCGGATCGCAGATGGTGGCGAAGGCGGCGTTCTGCAGGCCGGCGTCGAGCATGCCTTTCAACAGTCGCGTGCCGTCGCCGTAGCCGCCGCCGCCCGGGTTGTCGGCGAAATCCGCGAGCACGATCGGCTTGTTGGACGGCCGGCGGCCTTTCGCCCTGGCCATGGCGGTTTCGATGTCGACGGTCTGGACCGTGGTGATGCGGCGCTTCTCCCAGATATCTTGGATCAGCTTCTCCGCCAGGGCGCCGTGTTCGGCCGCGTGGCTCGCCTTGGTGTCGTCGCCGACGATCAGCACCGTCGGGCCGGCGTCATGGATGTCGGCCCAGGGGAAGCCGGCGCAGATGCCGGTCGCCAACACGCCCGGCTCGTGCAACAGCCTGTCGGCGCTGGCCAGTGCTTCGGTCATCGGCCCCGGCACCGTGGTGCGGCCGTGGTCGGCGCCGTCGAGCATGGCGCCGCGCCGGACCGTGACGACCGGTTTGATGCGCCCCGCGAGCGTGCGCTTCAAAAGCTCGGCGGCGCGCGTCGCCACTTCGTACTGGTCGATGTGCGGGTAGGTCCGGTAGGGGATCAGGATGTCGGCCTGTTCGGCCATGCGCTCGGTGACGTTGGCATGCAGATCGAGCGTTGCCGCGATCGGCGCGTCCGGGCCGAGCGCGGTGCGGATTTCCGTCAGCAGTTCGCCCTCGCCGTCTTCCGTGTGCTCGCAGACCATGGCGCCGTGCAGGCAGAGCAGTGCCGCGTCGAACGGGCCGTCGGTGGCGATGCAGGCGAGAATGCGGTCGCGCACGAAGTCGTACATCTCCTGCGTCACCGGGCCCGACGGCGTTGCGTTGGCGTGGATCGGGTGGCGCACCTCCCAGCCTTCCTTCTTGCAGAAGTCGAGGAAGCCGGCGATCTCGGTCTTGGTATGGGCGAGGTTCTTGGCCACGGCATCATCGAGGTAGAGCGCGCGCGCCCGGTAGGCCGCCATGTCGGCGGCCAGCCGGCAGAAGGTATTGGTTTCGTGCTTGAAGCCGGCGACGAGGACGCGGGTCACGGCAAATGCTCCTTTCCGTCGCCTGTCACCAAGGCCGCGCTTCGTTGCTGGCCCAGGGATCGTCGTCCAAGGGCCAGACCGGGCGCGCCGCGCGCTCGAGCGGCAACCGCGTGATGTCGTGGTCGACCACGCCGGGCGTCGAAACGTAGAGCACTTTCTCCGAGATCGCGGTGTAGTTGGAATAAAAATGCTGCATCGACTTGACCACCAGGACCTTCTTCGATTTCCAGTCGATGCCGGCGTTGCCGAAGAAGCTCGGGTGGATGTTCTGGGTGCGCACGTTGTGGACGACGAACTCGATGCCGTCGGCGGCGAGCGCGACGGTATCGCCCATGCGCCGGAACGACGAGCCGAGTCCCTGCGCCTGCATGTCGTCGTAGCAGCCGAGCACGGTGACCTGGAGGTCGAGCGGCTCGCCCGACCACGGGCCCGCCTTGCCGCCGAGCCTGAGCCCGAGCTTGGCGCCGACGCCGGCGCCCCGGCAGATGTCGACGGCGACCGGATCCCAGATGCCGGCGACGGCCGCGTCCTTGACGTCGCGCTCGATCAGGCGGCGCGCGATGAAGGTCGAGTCACCGGCGCCGCCGCCGCCCGGGTTGTCGGCGATGTCGGCAAACACTACGGGGCGGCCCGCGAAGGCCAGCGCCTGGTCGATGGCATCGTCGAGTTCGGTCACTTTCGGAACCACCTCTTCCCTGAGCGACCACAGCTTGCGACCGAGATCCTCGGCGATGCGCTCGCCCTTGGCCTTGTCGCCGTCGGTGATGACGATGGTGCGCGCGCCAACGTGCGGGATATTGGCCCAGGGGAAGCCGTGGCCGAGCGAGACCGAAAGCACGCCGTTCTTGCCCTCGAGCGCCGTCATGCCGTCGACGAAGGAGCGCATCGGCTCGCGCGTGGTGTGATAGAGGTTGATCATGCGGCAGTCGAAGGCGCTGACCACAGGCTTGATCTCGCCGGCCAGGGTGCGGCGCATGATCGTCCACAGCTCCTCGGCGCGGGCCGCATAGTCGACGTGCGGATATTGCTTGAAGATCACGACCGCGTCGATGTCGTCGACGAATTGGCGCGAGATGTGGCAGTGCAGATCGAGCTCGCAGCCGATGAAGGCGTCAGGGCCGACGACGGCGCGCACCCGGTGCACCAGGTCCTCCTCGCAGTCGTCGTAGCCGTCGGCGACCATGGCGCCGTGCAGGGACAGCATGACCGCGTCGACGGGTAGCGCCCGCTTCAGATCGGAGAGAATCTCGTCGCGGTAGGCCTCGTAGGTGCGCTTGACCGTCAGCCCCGACGGCGTCGCGAAGGCGCACATGCTTTCGACCGTCTCCCAGCCGAGTTCGGTCGCGTGGCCGCGCCAGATCTGCATCGGCACGCCGAACATGTTGATCGCCTCGGGATGATTGCCGTCGCGCACCAGGTAGGTGTCCTCGAAGGCCTTGGTGTCGGTCGGCAGCGGTGCCCAGGTATGGGTCTCGGTGCCGAGGCAGGCGGTGAAGATACGCATCGTTCACGCTCCCTTGGATAGTGCGGCGATGTCGGGAAGTGGCCGCGCCGTTTCCGGATTGGCGGCGAACAGCCGCTCGAGCGCGGCGGCGACCGCCAGCACGAAGCGGTCGGAGCCGTTCGGACCGCTGATCTGGATGCCGAACGGCATCCCCTTGTGGTCGACGCCGCATGGCAACGAGCAGGCCGCAGGCGTGGTCAGGGTGAGCGCATAGCAGGGCGCCAGCCAGCGCAGGTAGGTCGGCATCTTCTCGCCGTTGATCTCGTCCATGTAGAGCTTGTCGTGCGGGAACGGCGAAACGCTGTTGACCGGCGAGATCAGGATGTCGACCTCGCGCATGAGTTCGATGAAGTTGTGGTAGTAGCGCGTCTGCTGGGTGTTGGCCCAGGCGACGTCGGCGGCACTGTACTTGAGGCCGCGCTCGGTGTTGGCGATGACGTTGGGGCCGAGCTTTTCGCGCTGGGTCTGCAGGCGCTCACGGTGCTGGGCTAGGAAATTGGTGGCGCGGGTGATCTCGAAGGCCTCGTGCAGGTCGTCGTCGAAACCGGGATCGCGGTCCTCGGCTTCGGCGAAGACGTGACGGAAGCCGGCGACGCGGCCCTGGAACACCTTGCGAATGTCGTTGTCGATTGTGGCGACGCCGAGGTCTTCGGAAATCGCGACCCGCAGCGTCGAGAGATCGAGCTCCGGCAGCGGGGTCAGGAGTTCGGGATCGAAGGTGCGGGTAAACGGGTCGCGCGGGTCGTCGTCGGCTTGTACGCCGAGCAGCAGCGCCGCGTCGGCCACGGTGCGGCCCATGGGCCCGAGCACGGAATAGGGGTTGAGCCCGACCACGCGGGTCTCGTTGGGCACGCGACCGGGCGACGGGCGGAAGCCGACGACGCCGCAGAAGCCGGCCGGGATGCGCAAGCTGCCGCCGTAATCCGAGCCCGACGCCAGCGGCATCATGCCGGTGGCCAGCGCCACCGCCGAGCCGCCAGACGAGCCGCCGCAGGTCAGCTTCGGGTCGAACGGGTTGCCGGTGGCGCCGTAAAGCCGGTTCGTGGTGTTGGCGCCAGCGCCGAACTCGGGCGTGTTGGTCTTGGCCAGCACGATGGCGCCGGCGAAGCGGATTTCCGAGACCGAGCGCTGGTCGGTATCGGGGACGTTGTCCTTGAACAGCAGCGAGCCCCAGGTGGTCGTCAGCCCGGCGGTGACCTCGAGATCCTTGATGCCGACCGGCAGGCCGTGCAGCGGTCCGAGCTCGGCGCCGTTGACGACGTCCTTCTCGGCGCGCTTGGCCTCGATGCGGGCGCGCTCGAAATCGTGGGCGACGACGCAGTTGACCGTCGGGTTGACGGCCTCGATGCGCGCGATACAACTCTCCATCAATTCGACGGGAGAGATCGCCTTGGCACCGATCAGCCGGCGCGCCTCGATGGCGGAAAGATCGCAGAGTTCGGTCATGACTTGAGGTCCTCAGTCCTGGGGCAGGGGCGCGCGGTCGCCGCGTTTGCCTGCAAATGGTCTTCCAGCGCCATCGCCGCGGCAAGCGTGAAGGCGTCGGCGCGCCTGGGCCCGACCACCTGGATGCCGAACGGCAGCCCGAGCCGGTCGCGGCCCAAGGGGATGGCGATCACCGGATGGCCGGTGAGGGTGATGATGGATCGTACCAGCGACGCGTCGACGTAGTTCTCCATCGGCTTGCCGCCGACGGTCTTGGGGATGCCGTCGGCGAGGCGGAACGGCGAGACCGCGTTGCCGGGGACTACAAGGATGTCGATATCGGCGAAGAACGCCTCGAATGCGGCGTAGAGTTTCGACCATGCGCGTTCGGCGCCGCCGCCGTCGGCGAGGGTCATCGCCTGGCCGGCCTTGACGTTGGCGACGATGTTGGGCGATAGCAGGTCGGCGTGGTCGCGCACGCGCTCCGAATGGTTGGCGAGGTAATAGAGGCAGCGCAGTGTCCACAGCACGTCGCGCACGCCGGGAAACGCTGGCTCGCGTCGTTCGAAGGTCTTGAACGTGCCGGCGAGCGCTGCGACGGCGTCGGCGAAACAGGCGCGGATGTCGTCGTCGAGTGGCGCCGTGCCGTCGAAGTCGGCGGTCCAGCCGACCCGGAGCTTCGACACGTCGGCCGGCGCGATATCCAGGAAGTCTCGGGGGTCGGCGGGGAACGACATGGCGTCACGCGGATCATAGCCGACCAGGCCGGTCATCATCAGCGCCGCGTCGCGGACGTCCCTGGCCATCGGTCCCTGCACGCTGAAATGCGTGTAGTTGAGGGGCCGGCCTTCGCGCGCGACCAGCCCCGGCGTCGGCCGAAAGCCGACGACGCCGCACCAGGTCGCCGGCGCGCGCAGGCTGCCAAAGGTGTCGCCGCCCTGGGCGAGCGGCAGCATGCCGGTCGCCACCGCCACGGCCGAACCGCCCGACGAGCCGCCCGACGTGCGTTCCAGGTCGAACGGATTGCGCGTCGCGCCGAACACCTTGTTGGTGGTGTTGGAGCCGGCGCCGAATTCGGGCGTGTTGGTCTTGGCCAGCACGATGGCGCCGGCGGCGCGGAGCCGCGTCACTAGGCCTTCGTCGGCGGACGGCACGTTGTCCTTGTAGAGCAGCGAACCGTAGGTCGTGCGCAGCCCCTGGGTGGCGTTCAAATCCTTGATGCCGATCGGCAGGCCGTGCAGCGGCGGCAGCTCGGCGCCGGCGCGCACCGCCTTTTCCGCCGCTTCCGCTTCGGCGCGGGCGCGCGGCACGTCCATGGCGGTGATGGCGTTGACGGCGCCGTTGACGTCTTCGATGCGCTGGAGGCAGCTCTCCAGCAGCGCCACCGGAGAGAGTTCGCCCGCGCCGATCAGGCGGCGCAGTTCGACGGCGGTAAGATCGCAGGGTTCGGTCATTGCGCCCGGTAGGCGGTCGCGGGATCGCCGAGCTCCCAATAGACGCCGGTGACGAGGCGCATGCCGTCGCGGGTCAAGGGCCAGATGATGTGTTCGTTGGGCGCATGCTGCGAGCAGCCGGTGTAGCTCAACGGCATCCACACGAAGGGAATGCCGAGCACGTCCTGGAACACGTCGTTGCAGATCGAGCCGCCGGAGTTGGGCAGCACGTTCGGCTTCTCGCCGGAAACGCGGGTCAGGGCGTCGAGCATCCAACGTGCCCAGGGATGGTCCGGGTCGGTGCGCGCGGCGACGAAGATGGCGTCGTTGCCGGCCAGCGGGTCGACGATGCGGACGTTGTTGAAGCCCTTTTCGTCCAAGTGCTTGCGAAGCGCCGGGCGGATGCCGTCCGGATCGGTGCCGAGCACATAGCGGAGCTGACAGTTGGCGCGCGCCCAAGGCGGCACCGCGTTGACGGGCCGGTCCGGGTTGCCGGTCTTGAAGGCGAGCACCTCGAAGGTGTTCCAGGCATAGACCTTCTCGGGCGCTGTCAGGCCGGGCTCGCCCCATTCGGGATCGATCTCGGGCGCGTTCGGGCCGTCCTCGCGCTTGACGTCCTTCAGCGCCTCGCGCACCGAGTTTGTGATCGGCGGCGGCTGCAGGCCGTCGACCAGGATGCGACCCTTGGCGTCGACGATGGTGGCGATGGCGTGCGAAAGGATGACGCCGGGGTTGGCCAGGAGACCGCCCCAGTTGCCGGAATGGTGGCCGCCCTCGCGCATCTCCAGCAGCAGGTCCAGGTTGTGGGTGCCTCGGCAGCCGAGCGTCAGGTTCGGCCGGGCGATGTCGACGCGCGGCCCGTCGGAGGCAAAATAGACGTCGGCGGCGAAGTCGTCCTTGTGTTCGGCGACCAGTTGCTTGAGCCCCTTGGAGCCGTTCTCTTCGCCGGTCTCGATCATGAACTTGGAGTTGAAGCCGAGCCGGCCGCGCGTCTCGATCACCGCCCGGAGCGCGCCCAAGTGGATGGAGTGCTGGCCCTTATTGTCGGCGGTGCCGCGGCCGTAGACGCGCTCGCCGTCGCGCGCCAGCACCCAGGGATCGCGGCCATCCTTCCACTGGCCTTCCTGGCCGCGCACCACG
>JAYNJY010000088.1:0-9019 GCA_038110665.1 Rhodospirillaceae bacterium
GAGGATGCAATAATCGGACCCGACATAATGAGCCGCAAACTCCGCCAGCGTGCCGGCGATCTGCGGGAAGAGTTACCCCGCCACGGGGTCAAGAAAAACGGCCCGCTGAAAAGCGAGCCGTCGTGATGGGGATCTAAGCACCGGCGGCGGACCGCGTCAATGCGGAAGCTCGCCGAAGAACGCGTCCAGCAACGCACACATCAGCAAGAACCCGATGAACACCAACAGCCCGGACGCCAACGTGATCATTGCATCGCCATCCGCAACGCGTCCCGCACGCCTTGCAGATACTCGGGGTTCTTCGCGCCCATCACCTGCACGCGGCCGTTGTTGGTGTCCAGCACCAGCAACCACCATTGCTCGGCCACCTTCGTCTTGCGCTTCATCTCCTGGGCGACCGCAATCCAGGTGACGACTCCAAGAGCGATAAAAATCCAGTTCCAACCTTGCCCCCAGGCGGCCAGCCCCAGCAGCAGGAGCAGCACCGCGCCCGTGCGCAGGATGAACGCCCCGACCTTCGCAAAGCCGTCCACCCGTTGTTGCTCAATCGCCACCGTGTTGATCGTGCCGATCTGATAGGCCTTTTCGTCCACTTCCAACGTGCCCTTGGTCACCCGCACGCCTTGTTCGTCAAAGAATACCTGCATTGCTTTCCTTTCGAAGAGAGGACCGCACGTTCGCACGTCCGATCCCGTCTGCAATTACAAAACGTCGGGTTGTTCACAAGCTGTTCCCATGCCCCGCCATTGTCCCACCCTTACTGCCATGGTTGGCGCACAAATGTCGGCCTGATAATCCTACGCCCACCACGGGCGAACCGGGCCGGCTGGAGGTTGAACATGAACAATGTATGGTACGCGGTGACATCGAAATCGATTCTGATCTTCTATCGCCGAGCCGAGGATAAACCCGAGGCGATGGATATGGCCTACAATCTTGCCCGATCGATGAAGAAAACCGCCGTCGTGCGGCGGGTGAGATCCCGGCCCTACTTCAATCGATCCGGCCAGGTCGTGCCCCATCTAGTTTGACGGTGGCGTCGGTTTGCTGAGGGGCGGCCGCCGGTATTCCTTCGGGGTGGCCGGCGGCGGCCCTGTCGCTTCGTCGGGAATCGGGAATCGGTTTTCCAACTCGACCAGCAACCAGTGCAGCCGGCTTTCATCACCGTTGCAGGCCTGCACCCAACGACGAACGAAGTCGTGCAGCCGGTCCGCAATTTCGCTCTGCTCCGTGCCGTAGGGGGTGACGGGTTCGGCGAAACTTGGTTCGTAGAAATAGTGCATTGAAACGCAACCAAGTGCGCTCAAGGCGCGCACCTTCTCTCCGCGCGGCTCCTTCTCCCCTGATTCCCAATTCTGAATTGTCCGCAGAGAAACCCCTGCTTGGTTCGCCATTTCTTGCTGGCTCCAACGCAGGCGCTTTCTGAGGTCAACCAACCGCTCTGAAATAAAGTGCATAAAAAGTTCGCTTGAAAAGCTTGACGATGCGCAACTAAGTGCGTAATTAATACGCACCAACCCGAACACAGTTGCACCGATGGTTCTCACTGACAAACGAATTTACTTTCTGATCCGCGCCGCCCTGATCGCCAACGGCTCCAGTCTGGCTCAGTGGGCCGACGCCAAGGGGTATCCCCGCATGACCGTTTACAACGCCGCGCGCGGCGAACGGCGTGGCCCTTTCACCAACCGCATCCGCAAACAACTACTTCGCCTCGCCAATGTCTAACTTGTCCCCCGTCGACGAAAAAAACTTCGTCCTCTTCGTTCTCGACCACTCCGAGAAGGAACCGCCCACCCAACGCGTGCGAGTCCTTCGAGCCCTCCAGGGCATCGTGCAGGACCAACTCACCGCCGGCCAGCTCAACGAAATGGCCAACTCCATCGAGGCAGCCGAAAACCGCTACCAGGAATTTCGCGGCCGCTTCTGGCCCGCCCAGTGAAACCCCAAATTTTACCCAAGGTAAAAATCCCAGAACACACCCCCAGAAATGTCACCCGAAACGCCCCAAATCGTCTACGACCACACCGGCCGCATCCTCTCCCCGCAGGAAGCTGCCGACTTCTTCGCCAACCGCGCCCAATCCGAAACCGAACACCTCGCCCGCGAAGACTTTGAGTGTGTCATCATGGAGGGCGAGGAATGAACGACACCCTTTCCCCGCTCGGCGCTCAACTCTCGATGGATCTCGACATCCCGACGAGCCGCAAGCTCATCCCGATCGAAGCCGCGAACGTGCTGCTCGATCGCGATGAAGACCAGGTGCTCGCGCTCATCGAATCCGGCAAGCTCGTCTGGGCCTGGGACATCCGCCATCCCGAGGCCAAGCAACGCGAGATCCGCATCTGGCGCAACTCGCTGCTCGCGCATCTCTCGGGCGATTGGGACGCGCACAGCCAAATTTCGGAAGAGGCCGTTTTGCAGCACGTCCTCAACCATCGCCGGCCCGAGGTCCGCAGCACGGATCTTCAACGATGCTGGTCATGCAGCCAGACGCACGTTCACGCCTTGATCGTGTCGGGTTGCCTCGGGCCGGCCAAACAACGCGAGCAGATTCGCGGCAGCAACGCCGTCGAGCGGATCGCCCGCGAGCATCTCCTCACCTTCCTGCGGCAGCGCCGCCTTCACTGAATCCCCTTGATATGAGCAAAACCGTTCCCCTTGAAGTTGTCCCCCCGGCGCAGGCGCTGGAGCTGGCCGCCGCCGAACGTATCAACGCCGCATATGCGGACGCGCAACAATCCGCCGGCCAGGCGATCCGCAAGGTCGTCGTCTGCGGCCTCATGTTGCTGGAGCAAAAGCACGTCCTTTCCCACGGCGACTTTGGCCCGTGGCTCGCAGAGCATTGCCCGCGCATCTCGCACAAGACCGCCTGCGCCTGGATGAACACGGCGCGCGCGGTGAACACTCTGCTCGCCGAGATCCAGCCGCGCGGCTTTCTGCCGCACGACGCCGAGCCCAAGGTGAAGTTTGCCGCCGGTGATCATCTGCCGCCGGGCGTCAATCCCTTGTCGGGCAAGATCGCCCTTTACGAGGCGCTGAGCATGGAGGATGCGCCCGACACCATCGCTCGCATTCAAGCCGCCGTTTTTGCCTTGGTCGATGGCAGCAGCCAGAAGCAGCTCGTCATGCAGTTGAAGGCCCCACCCCCCGAGAGCAAGCCGCGCAAGCTTTCGCCGCGCGAGAAGAGCGCCCAGGCGAAGGCGCTCGCCCAGGAGGAAGCGCGCATGCTCGCCACGCGGCTGCGCCTCTTCCAGGAGACGGATGCCGTCTCACGCCTCGGCAAGGAACTGATCCGCGAACTCGACGCCGAGTTGAAGGCCTTCACCGCCTTCTGGCGGCCGATTGCGAAAGGAGCGTTGAAATGAGCATCACCCTGGAGCCGATCACGGCCAACGTTCCCACCACCGACGCCGATGATGCCTTTGCGATCCCGCAGGAGGATCTCGCCTTGCTCGCCAATCTGCCCGCCAAGGTGCGCGAGGAAGTCCACGACAAGTTGCACGCGCTGCGCTGGATGCACGGCGAGGCGAACAAGACCCTCGCCGCCAAGACGATGGCCGCGCATTGGAGCGGCCGGAGAGGTTTCAGCGCGAAGAGTCTTCGCACGCTTTACTACGCCGTCCTCAGTGAAGGCTGGCGCGCCGCCGTCGATCGCAAGAAAGCGGGCGCGCATTGGATGAACACCGACAAGGCCACCCTGCCGGCCGCGACCATCCAGCATTGGAAGAGCCTGTGCGAACGCAACCAGCGCAAATGCAAGCCCGCGCATCGCGCGCTCATTCGGCAATGGGTTCTCTGGCGCAACGGCGACATCACCCAGGCCGTGCCCGGCTACAAGGTGCCGCCCGCGCCGGAGCCGGCGACCGGCCTGCCCAGTGGCTGGACCTACAAGAATTTGATCCGGCATCGCCCGAGCAACTTCGAACTCACCGCCGCCCGCATCGGCCGCACGGCCGCCGCCAAGCATCGGCCCGGCGTCTACACAACGCGCGTCGGTCTCGCCGTGGGCGAAGTCTATCAGTTTGACGACATGTGGCACGACTTCCAGGTCGCCGTGCTCGGCCAGAAGGGCGCTCGTCGTCTGCTCCAGTTCCATTGTCTCGACCTGTTCAGCGGCTGCAACATCGCGCGCGGTTGCAAGCCGGTCCTGGAGAACGAGGAAACGGGCAAGATGGAGCATCTCAAGGAAGCGGAAATGCTTTTCCTGGTCGCGCACATTCTCGGGACGATGGGCTACCGCAGCCAGGGCACGACGCTCGTCGTCGAGCACGGCACGGCCGCCATCCGGCCCGAGCAGGAGGAACTTATCGCCCGCCTGACGAATGGCAAGGTGACCGTCGCCCGTTCCGGCATCGGTGGCCAGTCGGCGCACGCGGGTTTCTTCAACGGAGCCAGCAAGGGCAATTTCAAATTCAAGGCCGCCCTGGAAAGCCTCGGCAACCTCATCCACAACGAGACCGCCGACGCGCTGCTCCTGCCCGGCCAGACCGGCAGCATGGCGCAGCTCAACAAGCCCGAGGAACTTGTCGGCCGTGATCGCTATCACAAGACCTTGATGAAGGCCATGGCCGCCTTGCCGGCCGAGCGCGCCGCCAAGCTCAAGTTGCCATTTGTCGAGTTCAACGAGGCGGTCTGGATCGTGGAGGAGATCATGGACCGAATCAACAAGCGGACCGATCACGATCTGGAAGGCTGGCAGGAGGCGGGCCTTACCCGCACGGAGATCCGCACGCATGCCAGCCTGCCCTGGATGGACAGCGGCAGGCTCCTCGAACTGCCCGAACAGAAGCGCGCGGCCACGCTCGCCTTGTGCGACACCCGCGTCCGCAAGCTCAGCCCCTTCGAGGTCTGGAGCGCCGGGCAGAAGCAACTGCAACGCCTGCCCGATCATTCCGTCGCGCTGCTGCTCGGCACGAAGTTCGGCCGCGAAGTCACGGTGCGCAAGCATCTGCTGGAGTTCAACGACGCGACCATCGCGCCGGCTCCCTTGCGCTACGACGCCACGCAATTGCCCGACGGCGAGAAGTTCAACGTGGTGGTGAACCCGATGCAGCCCGACAAGGCGCATCTCTTCAACGCCAAGGGCGCTTACCTCGGCGCGGTCGCCCGTTGGCAGACCGTCAGCCGCAAGGACGAGGAAGGCCTGCGCCGGGCCATGGGCCAGGCATTGAAGGCCGAGGCCGAACTGCTGAAACCTGTCGCCCTGCGCGGCGCGAAGCTCATCAAGCAACGCCTGGAGATGCACCAGCACAACGCCGCCGTGCTCGCCGGTGGTCCGCTCACGATCGAGGAGAAACAGCACGCCAAGAAGAAACAGCAGGCGCTGCAACACATCCCCGACGCCTCCGAATTCACCGACAACGAAACCGAGGAAACCCAGAACCACGACGACGCCTTCGACGTCGCCGACCTCCTCTAAACCCAGAACCCCAGAAAGAAATGAGCACCCGAGATCAAGACAGCCTGCCCGAATCCGCCAGCGGAAGCATGGGCAACAACGTGCGCGCATCGTGGAACGTATCCCTCGACCAGTTGCGGCAGAACATCGACCACAACAACGACAAGGCCAAGGACGCGCTGATCGGCGCGTTCCGGTGGTGCATCGATCCCGCGCACCCCGTCAGCCGCTACGAGTTCGCCCACGCGACCGGCATCAACGAAAACACCCTCTACAAGATCATCGCCGGCAAGCACGTTCACCCCGACACCAAGGAGCGTCTGCCGCTCTCCGGCAAGTTTGTGAAGGCGGTCAACGAATGGCTGGAGTTGCAGGCCGAACGCTTCAGCGGCGGGTCGGCCGACTTCGTCCTCACGCCGACGGCGCGCAAGATTCACAACGGCTGCGACCTCGCCCGCGAAAGCCAGACGCCCGTGATCGTCTGGGGGCCGAGCCATATCGGCAAAACCTGGGCGCTCGAAGAATACACGCACAGCAACAACCACGGCCGCACCGTCTATTGCCGCATGCGTGCCGCTTCGGGCCTCGGCGGCATGGTCAAGCGCATTGCCGACCGGCTCGGCATCTCGGCCAAGAGCAACACCCTCGACCTGGTCGACCGCATCAAGCGGGCGCTCACGCCGAACATGGTGCTGATCCTCGACGAGATTCATCTCCTGCGGCACACCTATCGCGTGCAGAGCTTCTTTGCCTGCCTGGAGGTTATCCGAGAGATTCACGACGAAACCAGGTGCGGCATGGTTCTTTGCGGCACGCAGCTTTTCCTGCGCGACATGAAGGCCGGCCAACATGAGGAGCTGGAGCAGGTCTGGCGGCGCGGCGTCCACAAGTTGCACCTGCCCAACATGCCGACCAAGGCCGACCTCGCCGCCATCTTCCGCGAGCGCGGCCTGGAGTTCCCGAGCAAAAAGCTCGTTGTCACCGTCACGCACCAGGCGGGCGATCAGGAGGTCCGCATCACCGAATGCCCCTTCGACGTCCTGCGCCAGCTCGCCAAGCAGGAAGGCTTGAAGAGCATCACCGAGCGCGTCCGCTACGGCCAGAAGCTCGCCAGCAAGAGCAAGCGCAAGATCACCTGGACGCACGTCATGGACGCCCATCTCCGCATCCAGAAACAAGCCACCCCCGAACCCGATTGGAGCTAGAGCCATGGAATGGAACGCAGAACCACCCACCCGCGAAGGCCACTACTGGCACCGCTACAGCGACCAGCATCGGCCCTCAGTTTTGCGCGTCTGCGTTGAAGTCGGCTTTTGGTCGGTTCGGGGAGAGAACGCCTTCGAGACCTTCCTCGACAATGTCACCGGCCAATGGGCCGGCCCGATCCCACAACCAACCGAACCAGACGACGAATGAGCCCGTTGAACGAATCCCAAGTCCGCCAACTGCGCGACAACATCTACGGCCCCAGCACCGATGGCAACTGGCAAGCCGTCCGCGCGGAATGGATGAAGCCCGAGGAAACCGAATGGCTCCTGCGCCAACCCCAGAACGCCGCAGCTTGCAAGTCCGCGCCAACGAAGCACGAAGAACCAAGAACAATGAACCCGTCCTAAAAATGCGAACCAAACCCCTGAACCCACTGGCCGGCGGCTGCGCCCTGATCGACGACCCCGACGTGATCCAGATCACCGACGATCTCGACGCCATCCTCACCGGCGAACTCCACGCGCCCGAGCGCGAGCTGCTGCTCAGTGGCCAGGGTTGCCTCGTCTACCTCCCGCACCTGCAAAAGACCATCGTCACCCCGATCAACGGAAGGAACTGACGCCATGACACTAAAACTCGCCGCCCTCCTCGTCTACCTCGCCGACGGCCTGCTCGGTCTCGCCTGGTGGCTCACCACGCGCATCCGCTGCGCCTGGTGCGGCATCCACCTGAGCGGCAACCCGATCGCCCCGCGAATTTCACACGGCATGTGCCCCGGCTGCCAAGCCCGCCAGCAGGCCGAATTCAACGAAACCCGAAACCAAGAAAGGAACGGCTGAACATGGCCGCCAAAAAGAAACGCATCAAAAAGACCACGCCCGTCCTGCGCACCCGCGCCGAGATGGAGAACACCGTCGCCAAGATCGCCATCCTCAAGAACGAGGAGACCGTCATCAAGGCCCAGATCGACGCCCAGGTGATCGCCATCAAGGAAAAATTCGAGGACCGGCTCGGCGAGATCCAGGAGCTGCTCGGCCTGCACATGGAAGCCGCCGAGGTCTGGGCCGACACGAACCCCGGCGAGTTCGCCAAGCGCAAAAGCATCGACATGGTTCACGGCCTCGTCGGTTTCCGCACCGGCACGCCCAAACTCAAAACCGCGCGCGGCTACACCTGGGACAAGGTGCTCGACCTCCTCAAGGGTCTGCCCGAGTTCGCCGACTACATCCGCACCAAGGTCGACGTCGACAAGGCCGCGATCATCAACGACCGCGAGCAGCTCGGCCCCGAAGGCCTCAAGCGCATGGCCGTGAAGGTCGTCCAGGAGGAGGCGTTCTTCATTGAGCCCAAGCTCAACGAGCAGGAGAACCGCATCACCGCCGCCGACTTCAGCGGCCAAGCCAAGGCCGCATGAAGTCCACCCTCGAACAGATGGACCGGCCCGCCGTCCGCCTCGCCCCGCTTTCGGAAACCCCGGAAGCGAGCGGCGAGCGGCCGGCGGGGATGATCACGCTCGACGAACTTTTCGCCACCCTCAACCGCTTCCCCGAAGCCCAACGCACCAACGACACAAGCCGGCACGTCGGCGCTCAGGTCGTCTCCCTTTGGGCCTCGGGCAAGAAGCGCGTCACCGTGCAGTTCGCCACCCACCGCGAGCAGTTCACCGAGCAGGAATTCCGCCGCCGCCTGGAGCATTACCTCGGCGACCTCACCACCCAAACAAAGATCCCATGAAAAACAACACACCCATGCACCCCGCCCCCCAAACCCTGCTCGACTCGATCGGCGTCACCAACCCGCGCGCGCGGATCGAGGCGATCAGCCGGCACAAGTTGAAGATCGAGGGCCGTGTCCGCGAACTCGAAGCCAAGTTGAAGACAATGGAACATTTTCTTCAGCTCACCGCCCGCCAGCAATGTCTGGCCATCCGCATCCTGGCCAAGGAAGCGCCCGACGACACCAGTGCCATCGTCCAGATCATTCTGGCCGAGGTCGCGCAGTGGTTTGACATCGACGTCGACAAGCTGCGCGGCGGATTCCGTGGATCGCGGCGCGCGATCTACGCTCAACCGCGCCAGATTGCCATGTATCTTGCGCGCCGGATTACGACCGGCAGCCTCAGCGATATCGGCACTCTCGTCGGCCGGCTCGACCGGCCCTTCGATCACGGAACCGTCCTGCACAACTGCCGCGCCGTCGAGGACCGGATTGAAATCAACGACCTGCCCACCATGCAGGCGATCAACTACCTGGAGCCCCGCATCAGTCAGGTCGTCGAGCAATACATGAAGGCGAGAAACGAGTGAAAACGATCACCCCATCCCAACGCGTGACCCTCCTCCAATGGTGGGCGCGCATCTGCGCCGAGAAAGGCTGGCAGGCCACCGACCGCGCCTTCCGCCTGCACAC
>JAYNJY010000088.1:9029-11333 GCA_038110665.1 Rhodospirillaceae bacterium
CCCGCCCCGCAAGCTTGTTAGTGATTCGGCGAACTCCGAGATCTACACCATGGGCCGGGTGAGCCACCTGCGGGCCTTCGTCGAGCTCGAGGACCAGCTGTGCCTCATGACGGCCGCTGGCTGGGAAGGCCCTTGCAGAGCCTCAACGAGGTCGGCCGCATGCAGGAATTCGACACCCTCAAAAGCGAGTGCCTCGCCATCCTGCAACCCGCCGACATCAAGACGCAGATGGAGCTGCAAAACGCCGACCTCATCCGCCTGCGCTGGTCCATCCGACGCCTCGCCGATCAACCCTACTGGAGCAAGATCGCCCGCGACAAATTCGGCACCGACAAGCTCGACACCCTCAACGAGGAACAGCTCACCCAGCTCCGCAACACCCTCGCCCGCGCCAAGTCCCGCAAAGGCCGCGTCAGGGGCCGCGCCTATCACCTCGGCAATCGCTCGATGCCGAAGCACGAAGAACAAGGCACGAAGAACGACGCACCCAGCACAACGAACCCCTTTTGAATCATGGAAAATTCAAAGATCCAATGGACCGATCACACCTTCAACCCCTGGCGCATCTGCTCCAAGGTCAGCGAAGGCTGCCGCAACTGCTACGCCGCCGAACTCTCCCATCGCTTCGGCTGGGGCGACTACGCCGACCACGTCGAGCGCCAACGCACCAGCCCCATGGTCTGGAGCTTCGTTGAGCGCCTCAACGCCAAGGCCGCGAAACTCTCAACTCAAAGCCCCCTCAGCTCTCAACCAAAGGTTTTCTGCGGCTCCCTCTGCGACTGGCTCGATCCCCGCGTCCCCATCGCTTGGCTTGTCGACCTCCTCAACCTCATCGACGCCACGCCGCACATCACCTGGCAACTCCTCACCAAGCGCCCCGAACAATGGGCCATGAGGATCGCCCAGGCTGCGCATTATTCGCCCCTGGCGAACCGCTGGCTCAACTCCTCTGGCGTCTTCGTCGGCCTCGACCATCCGCCGGAAAATGTCTGGTTCGGCGTCACCGCCGAGAACCAGGCGCGCGCCAACGAACGAATCCCGCTGCTCTTGGACATCCCCGCCGCCAAGCGCTTCCTCAGCGTCGAGCCCATGCTCGGCCCCGTGGATCTCGGCGACGTGCAAGGCCTCGACGTTCTCAATGGACTCGTTTCCACCGAGGTTTGCCATCAAGTCGATTGGGTGATCTTCGGCGGCGAATCCGGCAACCAAGCCCGCGAGTGCGACATCATGTGGATCTACGAAGGCGTCCGCCAATGCCAACGCGCCAACGTCCCCGTCTTCGTCAAGCAACTCGGCCGCCGGTCCATCTGTTTGAACGCCAACCTCCTCGACTGGCCCGATCACGTCCCCCTCTTCGCCCACGGCGAAGGAGCCGCCGGCTGCCGCCCCCAACTCTCCGACCCCAAAGGCGGAAACCTCGCCGACTTCCCAACCGAACTCCAAGTCCGTCAATTCCCAATGGCAAGATCGAGATCGATCAGCTCACCGCACCCCCGAAGCTTCTGTCACCCGGTCCCCATGTCATGACCGACCTCCCTTTATTCCAACCCCGCGCCGTCGATCCCCAGGTCGACGACTTCCTCGCGCTCCTCGCCGAGTTCGGGCATCTCACCCGCGCGCAATTCCAAGGCCTGCGCGGTTGGAACGACCGCACCGTCCGCGCCCTCGCCGCCGAGGCCGGCCCCAAGGTCGTGCGCGGCCAGAAAGGCTTTTGCCTCACCCAAAACGCCAACCTCGATGAAACCCGCGAAGCCGCCGAAGCCAGCATCGCCCAAGGCAAGAAAATGATCCGCTACGGACTCCAACTAAAACGACAACTCCACGGACAGATTGAAAGGAACAAATGAGCGCCCAACTCGAAACCATCTGCGTGCAATGCGGTAACTGCGGCGAGTCGCACCCGCTCGACGACTGGACACAAGGCGGCCAACTACCCCGCGCCGAATATCAATGCCCCGCCTGCAACTTCGCCTTTCGCCGCGAACTCGATCACACCCGAAGCTGGACACCCGTCCGCCTCGTCCCCATCGACCCCGTCCTCCCATTGGCCCCATCGGTCGCATAGCTCCTATTCATCCTTACGCCTTCAGCCTTGAGCCTTCATCCTTATGCCTTCCCAATTCACCAACCCCTTGACCCTCATCTCCCGCCCCGACTTCCGCTTCGAGACCGATCGCGATCTCGTCTATCAGATCGGCGCGCTCGGCACCAACATCCCGATCACCGTCCCCAAGGGATTCGTCACCGACCTTGCCAGCGTCCCGCGCCTGCTCTGGCCGATCTTCCCGCCCTTTGGCCCTTGGG
>JAYNJY010000089.1:0-3871 GCA_038110665.1 Rhodospirillaceae bacterium
GGTCAGGGGCGTGCCCGTCATCACCTGCTCGGCCAAGACCGGCAAGGGCCTCGAAAAGCTGATGCCGGCGGTGTTCCAACTGCACCAGCAATGGAACCGGCGCGTGCCCACGGCGAAGCTCAACGACTGGCTCGCCGCCGTCACCGAGGCGCACCCGCCACCGCTGGTCGCGGGACGGCGCATACGGCTCCGCTACATGACCCAGGCGAAGACGCGCCCGCCGACCTTCATCCTGTTCTCGACCCGCGCCGACAAGCTGCCGGAGAGCTACCTCCGCTATCTCGCCAACGGGCTGCGTGAGGATTTCAATCTCTGGGGTGTTCCGCTACGCCTCAACGTGCGCAAGCGCGACAATCCCTACGCCGACAAGGGCAAGTAACGCCGTATTTCAGTGCCGGTGCGGGTGCAGCCAGCCGTGGATGCGGCTTAGGTGCCGCGCCACCGGTGGCACCCTGTGGCAGATCAGGCGGTAGGCGAAGACCTTGACCGCATTGTTGATGCAGAACCAGACCAGTGAATAGCCCCATATGCCGAGCGCGTATTCCCAGCCGATCGGCGCGACGCCCCAACCGTAGACGGCAGCCAGGGTCCCAATCACCTGGGTAGCCTCTGTGGTCACGATCAGCTGCCAGCTCGGTCACGGTCGGTCCCAGAAGTGCCCGGTGTTGCGGGTCAGGTAGATGGTCAGGTGGCCGGCGACGAGGATCTTGGGGAAGATCAGGGTCTGGATGAAATCTCGCGTCAGGTTGAGGTGTTCCTCGGCGTACAAAAACAGCAGGAACGACGACACCACTCCGGTCAGGCCGAGCACGATACTTAGCGCCAGCACCCGATGCATGTCCCAACGAACCGGCCGGCGCGCAACGGGCGCGTTGTCGTAGGCGATCATCATGATCGGGAAGTCGTTGAGGATCGCCAGCATGACGATCATCACGGCTGTGACCGGATAGAAATCGAACACCAGGATCGAGAGCGTCATGAACAGCAGCACGCGGATGGTCTCGGCGATGCGGAAGACGGCGTAGCTGGTCATACGCTCGAAAATCATGCGCGCTTCCTTGACCGCGCGCATGATCACCGAGAGGCCGATGTCGGTCAGCACGAGGTCGGCGGCCGCCCAGGCCGCGTCGGTGGCGCCGCTCACCGCGATGCCGTCGTCGGCCTGCTTCAACGCGGGCGCGTCGTTTACGCCGTCGCCGGTCATGCCGACGATGTGGCCGTGCGCCTGCAACTCCCGAACGATCTTGAACTTGTGCTCGGGAAACACCTTGGAGAAGCCCTCGGCCTGCTCGATGCGGTCGCCGTCGTGGTGGCTGCCGTCCTCGGCGAAGATCTGGCCGGCCGGCACGATGTTGTCGCCGATGTACAGCGCGCGGCCGATCTCGCGCGCGACCGCGGTGTTGTCGCCGGTGACCATGCGGACATCGAGACCCATGTCCTTGGCCTGCTCGATGATCTCGATGGAATCGTCGCGCGGCGGATCAAAGAGCGGCAACAGCCCGAGAAAGCGCCAGCCGCCCTCGCCGTCCTTCCGCGCCACGCCGAGCGTTCGGAACCCCTTGGCCGCCTGGGCGTCGATCTCGGCCTCAATGCGCGCGCGCGTCGCCGCGTCGGGCCGGGCCAGTGTCAGCACCACCTGCGGCGCCCCCTTGGTGCCCAGGAAACGGCTACCGGCGGCCTTGGTCTCGATTTCGGCCTCGGCGCGCTTGCGCACCGGATCGAACGGCGTGAACCGGGTTTGCCGATAGGCGGAAAGGTCCGAGTCGTCGCCGAGCGCGCCCATGACCGCCGCGTCGATCGGGTCGTCGCCGTTGTCGACGTGCGCGGCGAGCGCTGCAACGAGCACGACCTCGGTCGGCCCGGCGGCGTCGATGACGGTGGCCTCGCCTGCGACCAGTTGGTTCTTGGTCAGCGTGCCGGTCTTGTCGGAACAGAGAATATCCATACCGGCCATTTCCTCGATCGAGACGAGGCGTGCGACGATCGCCTTCATGCGCGCAAGGCGTACGGCGCCGACCGCCATGGTCACCGACAGCACCGCCGGCAGCGCCACCGGAATTGCGGCGACGGTCAGGATCAGCACGAACAGGATGGTCTCGACGAAGGGCGCATGGCGGAACAGCGACACGACGACGATCAGCGCGACCAGCGCCAGGGTCGAGAGGATCAGGAAGTTGCCGATGCGCAACACGGCGCGCTGGAAGTGCGAAGTGGCGCCTGCGTGCTCGACCAGCATGGCTGTCCGCCCGAAGAAAGTGTCGGCACCGGTCGCGGTGACGACACCGGTCATCTCGCCGAGTTTGGCGATGGAGCCGGAAAAGGCTTCGTCGCCGATGGCCTTGTCGACCGGCAACGACTCGCCGGTCAGCGCCGATTGGTCGACGCTGAGATAGCTGCCGCCGGTCAGGCGGACGTCGGCCGGTACCACGTTGCCGAGCCGGACCAGCACGACGTCGCCCGGCACCAGTTCGTGCGCCGGCACGGTCCGCCACTTGCCGGAACGCAGCACCCGGGCGTTGAGGGCGAGCGTCTTCTTGAGCGCGGCGATGGCGTTATCGGCCTTGAGCTCCTCCCAGAAACCGACACCGGCATTGATCGCCAGCATGATCAGGATGATGACGAATTCCTCCCAGCGCTGCGCCACGCCGGCAAGCACGGCGGCGACCTCGATCATTCATGGGATCGGCCCCCAGAAATAGGAAACCAGCTTCAGCACCACGGGTCGGTGCGTTTCCTCGATCGTGTTCGGGCCGTGGCGTTCGAGCCGGCGCTGGGCTTCGGCCTCGTCTAGCCCCCGTTCGGGATCGGTATCGGTGTTGGTCTCGGCGCTGGCCGCGATCGTGCCGGCCGGGTCGGATTCAGGGCTAATTCGTTCAACTCCCGGCGCCGCGAAATGAATTGGCCCCCCGGCGGCACCGCGCCTGCGACAATGCCAAGCCCGCGCCGGGGCGGCAACCCCCGAGGCCGCGCTTGGCGGTACCAAAGCGGTTGCGCCGAAAATTAGTTTCGCTATGCTGCCGCAGTCATTATTCTCATTTTCACAATGTTTTCATCTCATTACTGGGATTTAACATGGACTTGTCCAGCCTGATCCATTTCGACGTCAACGCCTTCTTCATGGTGATTTTCGTCGACATCGTGCTTTCGGGCGACAACGCCATCGTTATCGGCATGGCGGCGGCGGCGCTACCAGATGCGCTCCGCCACAAGGCCATCGTCTGGGGCATCGGCGCGGCCGTAATCCTGCGCATCGTCCTTGCCGCGATGACCCTCTACCTGCTGCAACTGACCGGCATCAAGCTGCTCGGTGCGTTCCTGCTGTTCGCGGTTTGCTACGAAATGTGGCGCGACCTGACCAAGGGCCAATCGCCGAGCGAGGAGCTGATCGCGGAAGAAGCCGAGATTGCCGACGAAATCGAGGAAGCCATCGAACACGTCATCGGCGAGGATCGCGTCGTCGCTGACGCCGGCGGCACAGCCACCGCCGCGATCGAGCAGACCGGCCCGCTGGCGCTCCTCGGCTCCGCCGAATTTCGCCGCGCCATGCTGAAGATCATCATCGCCGACGTCTCCATGTCACTCGACAACGTGCTCGCGGTCGCCGGCGTGGCGCGCGAGAACGTCGGCATGCTGGTGTTCGGCCTGGTGTTGTCGGTCGCGCTGATGGCGCTCGGCGCTACGCTGGTCGCCAAGCTGCTCGACCGCCACCGCTGGCTCGGCTACGTCGGCCTCTTGATCATTCTCTACGTCACGCTCGACATGGGCATTGACGGCTGGAAAGAAGTCGCGCCGCTGCTCGGCCTGTAACGCGCACTCAACCGCCGCCGCGCTGGAACGCACGCTCGAAACGTTCGAGCGCATGGCGCAGCGC
>JAYNJY010000089.1:3881-11323 GCA_038110665.1 Rhodospirillaceae bacterium
TCTCACCATCGAGCGCGTTCGGGAACGAACGGAAGAAGTCGGCGTGGGTCAACGCCATCTCCTTCTCGACGACGACAGCCTCGGCCATTTTCAGCCGCCGGCCACCGGCGGCCAGGCCGCCAGCGCGTCACCTTCCTGCAGGGTCAGGGTTTCGCGCGCGCTCGGCGGCACGAAATTGCCGTTGATCAGCACCAGATGGCACATCCCCTCCGGCACGTTGTAGCGCATCAGCAGATCTGCTGCCGTGGTGCCCGGCTCGACGTCTAGGTCGACCTCGTTCTTGTGCGCCTGGGGCGGCAGGTACTGGCCGAGCGCGGCATAGAGCTTGAGCGTGACCTTCACTGCTGCGACCGGTCCACGTAGGCTTCCATGAACCGTTGCGGATCGTGCAGCAGCACGTCCTTCCACGGGCCGAGCGCCCGGCGCGACTGGATCAGCCCGCGCAGCACGCCGATGTGATCGGTTCGGCCGAGGCTCAAGCTGCCGATCAGGCGGTCGCCTTCGAATTCGAGCCGAAGATAGCGAAAGCCGTCTTCGTCGACGACGACGGCACGCTCACCGCCCTTGACACCATCCCACTTGCCGAAGCTCGCCGAAACCAGCCCGATGGTGTCGAGCACGTTCATGATCAGACTGCCCTGGTAGGCGATCGGCTTGCCCGCCATGTTCATGGCGGCGATGCGGCCGTGCTCGGTCGCGGTCGGTTGGATCGCGTGCACCGCCCAGGCGCCGGTCGAGAAGTCCGGGCCTTCGGCGCAGTCGCCGGCGGCATAGACGTTCTCGACGCTGGACCGCAGGTGCCGGTCGACCTTGATGCCGGTCGCGACCTCGATGCCGGAGCCCTTGAGGAAATCCGTGTTCGACTTGACGCCCGCCGCGACCACGACCAGGTGCGCCGGAAGCTTGTCGCCGTTGTCGAGATCGACAGCCAGCCGATCCTCGCCGGCGCCCTTCTGGCGCATGACCTCGGTCACGCGCGCGCCGGTACGCACGGCAACGCCTTTATTTTCGCACCAGCGTTTGATCATCTCACCGCCGGTCTCGTCCATCATGCGCGGCAACATGCGGTCTTCCATCTCGACAACGGTCAAGTTGACCCCGCGCTCGACCAGCGATTCGAGAATGATGCAGGCGATGAAGCCGGCACCGATCAGCACCACGTCGGCGCCCTTGTGCGCGAGGCCGATGATGTGGCGGGCGTCCTCGAGCGTCCAGCAATGGTGCACGCCGGCTTGATCGAGCCCGTCGACCGGCGGCTTGATCGGCCGTGCACCGGTGGCGATCAGCAACTTCGAGAATGTCTGCGTGCCGCCGCCCTCGAGGACCAGCTTGCCGCCCTTGGCGTCGACGCTCTCGACCCGGCCTTCCATGTACTTGATGCCGAGCGCATCGTAGTGCCCGGCGGTCTTGCGGAGATAGGTGCCGGCCTCGTCGATCTTGCCGGTCAGGTAATAGGGAATGGCCATGCGCGAATAGGGCGGCTCCGGCTCGTCACCGATAAGCACCACGTTGCCTTCGCGCCCAACCTTGGCCAGGGTTTCGGCGGCGACCACGCCGGCCGGACCGGCGCCCACCACGACATAGGTCATGAGTCTCGTCCTCGCTTTTCCGAATTCAGGGAAGCGGGCCGCCGTCCGCGCGAAGCGAACGGCGGCCCGTCACCGTTGCGTTACAGTGCCAGACGGCTGAGCGTCTCGTTGGTCGGCACGCCTTCCTTGGTCCAGCCGCGGAGCGAGTAGTACTCGGGCAGCATCTTGTCGAGGCCGTTGGTCAACCCCGTGGCCGGTCCGGTCTTGGCCGCGTCCTTGAGCAGCCTCGGCGGCAGGTTGTCGTCCTTGGCCGTCAGCCCGGCCGCCAGGTTGAACTGGCGCTCAAGGTTCCAGACCCGCTCGCCGACCTCGAGCAGCTTGGCCGAGGTCCACTCGCCCTCGCAGGCGCCATCGACCTGTGGCGCCACGTCGTCGAGCGTCCAGGCGAACGAGGTGAAGATGCAGAGCCCCGACGAGTCGAACGCCGCGGTCGCATCCTGGAACGCCTTTACCAGCCCGGCCTTGCCGTCGGTGACCAGCGGGTCGGTCTTCTCGGGGATGCCGAGAATTTCCGACGCCACCGTGTAGGAACGCAGGTGGCAGGCGCCGCGGTTGGAGGTGGCGTAGGTCAGCCCCATGCCCTGAATGCCACGCGAGTCGTAGGCCGGGAACTCTTGGCCCTTGACCGACATGGAAAGCTCGGGCTTGCCGTACTTGGCGCAGAGCAGCTTGGAACCGAGGCCGATTTCGGCCCCGAACCCCTCGCCCCGGCCGGTCAGTTCGGCCAGCGTGGTGAGCGCCTCGGCGGAGCCAAACTTGAGATCAAGCCCACCGGTTTCCTTGGTGGTGATGACGCCGGTCTCGAACAACTCCATGGCGGCGCCGACGGTGGCGCCGAACGAGATCGGGTCGATGCCCTGCTCGTTGCAGACGAAGTTGGCGAAGGTCAGCGCGTCGAGATCGTCAACGCCGGTCGCCGCGCCGAGCGCCCAAGCCGCCTCGTACTCGAGGCCGCCGGACGCCTTCTGGTACTGCGGCCGATCCTTCACCGTGTAATGGGTGCGGTCGATGGTCGACACACGCCCACAGGCGATGGTGCAGGCGAAGCAGGCCGAATTGCGCACCAGGTTGGGCTTGCCGTCCGACTCGCGCGGTGCCGCCATGGCCTCGGCCGAGATGTTGGCCGCGCCCTCGAACTGGATGTCGCGGTGGTTGCGGGTCGGCAGCGCGCCGGTCTCGTTGATGACGTTCATCAACACCTGGGTGCCGTAGGTCGGCAGGCCCTGGCCGGTGACCGCGTTGTCGGCGAGCACCTTCTTGCCGGCGGCGGAAGCGGCCAGGAACGCCTTCACGTCGGCGACCTTGACGCCCTTGGTGCCGCGGATGGCGACCGCCTTAAGGTTCTTCGAGCCCATCACCGTACCGACGCCGGAACGTCCGGCGGCGCGGTCCATGTCGTTGACCACGCAGGCGAACTTGACGCCCTTCTCGCCCGACACGCCGATCGAGGCGACGCGGATCTGCGGGTCGCCGTGGGCATGCTTGATGCCCTCTTCGGTGTCCCACACCGACTTGCCCCAGTAGGCCGACGCATCGAGTAGTTTGGCGTCGTCATCCTGGATCAGCAGGTAGACCGGCTTTTTCGACTTACCCTCGAAAATGATCATGTCGTAGCCGGCGTTCTTCATTTCGTTGCCGAAGAAGCCGCCGGAGTTCGAGCATGCGATCGCGCCGGTGAGCGCCCCCTTGGTGACGACCGAATAGCGTCCCGAGGTCGAGGCACCAGTGCCGGTCAAAGGCCCGGTGGTCATGATCATCTTGTTGTCGGGCGACAGCGGATCGACCTTGGGGTCGACTTCCTCGACGAAATACTTGGTCGCCAAGCCACGCTGGCCGAGATACTTCATCGCCCAATCCATGTTGAGCGGTTCGTTCGTGCACGTTCCCTTGGTCAGGTTGACGCGCAGGACGTTCCTTGTCCAAGCCATGATATCCTCCCTTACGCTTGCGCTTGGACGCCGGAATCGGTCTTCGCCGCCCACGCGCGCATCTTGTCCAAACCGGTCCAGTTGGCGTCGACGAAGGTGATTGCCGACGTCGGACAAGCGTTGGCACATTCGGGCTCGCCGCCGCATAGATCGCACTTGATGACCTTGCCGGTGGCGACGTTGTAGTTAACCGTGCCGAACGGACAGGCGATGGTGCAGACCTTGCAGCCGACGCAGGTCGCGTCGTTGACGACCTTGGCGCCGGTCGCTGCATCGACGGTAATGGCATCCACCGGGCAGGCGTGCATGCACCAGGCTTCGTCGCACTGGGTGCAAGTATACGGCACGAAACGCCCCGCATCCTCGAACTTGAACACCTTGATCCGCGACTTCGACGGGTTGAACACCCCTTCGTTGTCGTAGGAGCAGGCGAGTTCGCACTGCAGGCAGCCGGTGCACTTGCCCGGATCGATATTCAACGATTTTTGCATCGAGGTTCCTCCCCTGTTGGTGGGTCTTCAGGAAAGGAGACAAACGCGCGGCACCCGCCGCTAAGCGGCGGTATGCGATTGTACTCCCCCTAATCGCCCGTTTGATGCGGACCGAGTTGTCCTCAGTGTAACATCGCTTCGGCGCCGACATAATCCTTTTCTTGCATCCCGAGAGCGGTTTCCTTTCCCAAAGCCGTGGCTTACCGTGGCCACCGGGCGTATGGCTGGATGCCGGCGCGCCGCACGGAGGAGGAGACACCGCGATGACCGTCAAGATCGGCGACAAGATTCCCGACCTGCAACTCTTCGTCATGGGCGCCGACGGCCCCGAAGGAATCCGCTCGGACAGCATCTTCAAGGGCAAGAAGGTGGCGCTGTTCGGGCTGCCGGGCGCCTTCACCAAGACCTGCTCGGCGCTGCACTTGCCGGGTTTCGTCTTCAACGCCGACAACATCAAGGCGAAGGATGTCGACACCATCGTCTGCCTCTCGGTCAACGATGCCTGGGTGATGCAGGCCTGGGGCGACAGCAAGGGCGCGGGCGGCAAGGTCATCATGATCGGCGACGGCGGCCTCGAATTCACCCGCTGGGCCGGGCTCGAGGTCGATCTCTCGGCCAAGGGCTACGGGCCGCGCTGCAAGCGCTTCTCAGCGCTGGTCGAGGACGGAACCGTGACGCAGCTGCATTTCGAGAAAGACGGCTTCGGCGAGACCTCGGCTGAACGCCTGATGGGAGACCTGTAGCCATATCAAATTTCGTCATGCCCGGGGGTAACGCTCGTAGCGAATCCGCCGGCCGCTTGACAGGCCGGGCGGCTCCGCATTCACTGCCGGCCATGATCGCGCTCGACGAATTCAAGACGCTGCACCACGCGGTGACCCTGCTCGGCATGTCCGGCGCGGGTAAGACGATGTTGTCGACCTCGCTCAGGCGATCGGGTGGCTGGTATCACTTCTCCGCCGACTACCGCATCGGCACGCGCTACCTGGTCGAGCACATTCTCGACAACATTAAGTTCAAGATCATGCAGATGGAGGACCCGTTCGTCGCCAACCTGCTGCGCTCGGACTCGATCTACATCTCGCACAACATCACCGTCGACAACCTGGACACGGTCTCGACCTACCTCGGCATGTACGGCGATCTGGCCAAGGGCGGCCTCGACAAGGCGATCTTCCTGGAGCGCCAGGACGACTACCGCCGCGCCGAGGTGCGCTCCATGCTCGACGTGCCGCGCTTCATCGACAAGGCCTGGCAGATCTACGGCTGCAAGGACTTCGTCAACGACGCGTCGGGCAGCCTCTGCGAGATCGTCGAACTCGACGACGCCACCGACGCGGTCATCGCCGCGCTCTCAGCCAACAGCCTGATCCTCTACATCGAGGCCGACCCGGACTACGAGGAGAAGCTGAAGGAGCGCGCGCGCACGCATCCGAAGCCGCTGTTCTACAATCCGCAGTTCATCTCGCCGCATCTCGACGGCAAGCCCGACGACGGTCGCGGCGTCGATCCGTTCGAGTTCGCCCGCCCGCTGTTCCCCGATTTGCTCGAATTCCGCAAACCGCGCTACGCCCGCATCGCCGAACGCCACGGCTTCACCGTGCATTCGCGCGAATTGTTCCAGCCGGGCGCCGACGGCAACACCGTGCCGGACGCCGAGACCTTCATGGCCAGGCTGTATGCGGCGGTCAGCGAGCAGGCCCAGGCCTCCCCGGTTGCGGCGGCCAACCTGGAAACCTATCTCTACGCCTGTCGCGAGCGTGCCAAGAAGCGGGGGGCCTAGACGCATGCCGATCAAGATACCGAACGGGCTGCCGGCCCGCGCCACCCTGGAAGACGAGGGCGTGCTGCTGATCGGCGAGGAGCGCGCCAGCCGCCAGGACATCCGGCCGCTCCGCATCGCCATCCTGAATTTGATGCCGGAGAAGATTAAGACCGAGACCCAACTCGCCCGCGTGCTCGGCTCCAGCCCGCTACAGGTCGAGATGACGCTGGTGGCGCTCGAGACGCACAAGCCGAAGACCACCTCCGAGCAGCATCTCCTGGATTTCTACAATCCCTTCGGCACCATCGAAGGCCAGAAGTACGACGGGCTGATCGTCACCGGCGCGCCGATCGAACACCTACCGTTCGAGGAGGTCACCTATTGGGCCGAACTCGGCCGCATCCTCGACTGGGCGCTCGGCCACGTGCACTCCGTCTTCAATCTCTGCTGGGGGGCGCAGGCGGCGCTCTATCACTACTACAAGATTCCCAAGTACCTGCTCGACGCCAAGCGCTTCGGCGTGTTCGACCACAAGGTGCTCGACCACACCTCGCTCTTGATGCACGGCCTCAACGACGTCATCGCCGTGCCGGTGTCGCGCCACACCGAAAACCGCTGGCACGACTTCATCAAGTTTCCGCAGTTGCAGATGCTGATGGATTCGGAGGAAGCCGGCATCTGCATGGTCTTCGACCACGACAAGCGCCACGTCCACATGTTCAATCATTTGGAATACGACGCCGGCACGCTCGGCGACGAATACCGCCGCGACGTCGCCAAGGGCGCCGAGATCCAAGTGCCGGCCCACTACTTCCCGGGCGACGACCCGAAAAAGCCGGTCGCCAGCCGCTGGCGTTCGAGCGCGCATCTCTTGTACGGCAACTGGCTCAACATGATCTACCAGTCGACGCCGTTTAACATCAAGAATATCGGCAAGGAATGAGGCGGCTCCTAAGGGCCGCCCCTAATCCCTTAAACCGCATCGGCCCTAAAATTTCATAGGGATGATCTGCACCACGTGTTCGAGCGCGGCGATGTCGTTCAACACCTTTTCGGGCGGCGTGCCGTCGACCTCGATCAGCGCGATGGCGTCGCCGCCCTCCTCGGCCCGGCCGAGATGGAAGGTGGCGATGTTGACGCCGGCATTGCCGAGAATAGTGCCGAGCGCACCGACCAGGCCCGGTTTGTCGCGGTTGGTGATATAGAGCATGTTGGGCGCGAGGCGTGCGTCCATGGTGATGCCCTTGATCTCGACCACGCGCGGCTCGTCGTTGAACAGTGTGCCCTTGACGGCGCGGCGCTGGTTCTCGGTCTTGACCTCGAGCGTGATCAGCGACTGGTAGGCCCCGGCGTCGCCGCCGCGCAGCTCCTTGACGTTGATGTTGCGCTGGCGCGCGAGTGCCGGCGCATTGACCATGTTGACGCCCTCCATCAAGGGGCGCAGCAGACCCTGCAGCATGATCGCGCTGAGCGGCTTGCAGTTTAGCTCGGCGCAGAGGCCCTCGTAGGAAACGACGATCTCCTTGACCGCGCTCTGCGTCGCCTGGCCGGCGAACGAACCGAGTTTTTCGGCAAGGCGCATGTAGGGCTTCAGCCGCGCCGCCTCCTCCGCCGTGAAGGAGGCCATGTTGAGCGCGTTGGTGACGGCACCCGTTAGCAGGAAGCCGGC
>JAYNJY010000090.1:0-6577 GCA_038110665.1 Rhodospirillaceae bacterium
GAAAAGGCGCAGCAGAAGGTCGAGGCGCGCAACTTCGAGATCCGCAAGAACCTGCTGAAGTTCGACGACGTCATGAACGACCAGCGCAAAGTCATTTACGATCAGCGCAAGGAACTGATGTCGACCGAGGACGTCTCCGACGAAATCCAGTTCATGCGCGAACAGGTCGTCGACGATGTCGTCACGCGCGCCATCCCGGAAAAGGCCTACGCCGAGCAATGGGACGTGGACGGCCTGCACGAGGAAGTGCTGCGCATCTTCGGCCTCGACCTGCCGGTCCAGGAATGGGCCAAGGAGGAAGGCATCGCGGACGCCGAAATCCGCGAGCGCCTGCTCGTCGCCGCCAATCGCAAGATGGCCGAGAAGGCCGCAAACTACGGCCCCGAGGTCATGCGCAGCGTCGAGAAGAGCCTGCTGCTGCAGCTCCTCGACCAGCTCTGGAAAGAGCACCTCCTGACCCTCGACCACCTGCGGCAAGGCATCGGGCTTCGCGCCTACGCCCAGCGCGATCCGTTGAACGAATACAAGCAGGAGGCGTTCCAGCTGTGCGAGGACATGCTCGACGCGCTGCGCGAGCGGGTCACCCAGGTGCTGGCCATGGTCGAATTGCAGATGTACGACCCGAACGAGGACATTTTCGGCCGCTCCGAGCAGCAGATGTTTGAGAGCCGCGAGGCCCCGTCCCTGATGATGGAAGCCGGCCCCGAGGACGCCGCCGCCATGGCGACCGTGCTGCTCAACCGGCGCAAGGCCTCCGACGACGTCGACCCGAACGACCCGGAGACCTGGGGCCGGGTGTCCAGAAACGCGCTCTGCCCTTGCGGCTCGGGCAAGAAATACAAGCGCTGCCACGGGTCGATGTAGGCATCGCCCGGACTGCCGATTGCCACCGGACGCCACCGGCCTTCACGGTTTTTTCATCATCTTCGCGCAGATAATCGTGCCGCTTCCAAGGTAACGCGGATCGTTGCGACCATGAGCGAACAATTTGGCCTGATCGCCGCCTGGGTGTTGGACGGCAAGGGCGGCGGGCGCGAGCTCGACTGGCCCGGCGTGCGCGCGCACCGGCCGGAAGACGGCCCCTTGTGGGTTCACCTCAACCGCACCATCCCCGAGGCTCATGCCTGGTTGGCCCGGGAATCTGGCTTGGACGATGTCGTCATCGAGGCGTTGCTCGACAACGAGACGCGGCCGCGCTGCGCCACCATCGGCGGCGGCGTGTTGATCAACCTGCGCGGCATGGACCGCAACCCCGGCGCCGATCCCGACGACATGGCGAGCCTGCGCCTGTGGATCGAACCCGGCCGCGTGATCTCCGCCCGGCGCGTGCCGGTGACCGCCGTCTACCGGCTGTTCGACGAACTCCGGAAGGGAGCGGGCCCATGCGACTTCGGCGAGTTCGTCGCGACCGTGGCGGAGCACGTCGCCGACGATATCGAGCCGGAAGTGCAGCGCCTTGACGAGATCGTCGACAACCTCGAGGAGGAAGCGCTGTCGCACCGCGACTCCGGCGCCATGGAGCGCATCGGCCAGGTCCGCCAGCGCGTCAACAACCTGCGCCGCTACATGGTGCCGCAGCGCCACGCCATGGACCGCCTGGTCGGGCTCAAGCTCGATTGGATCGACGACAGCGACCGCACCGAGCTGCACGAAGTCGCCGAACACACCGCACGTTTCGTCGAGGACCTGGAATCGGTACGTGACCGCGCGCTGGTCGTCACCGATCTTGTCGAACACCGGCTCGGCCTCAAGCTCAACCGCGTCATGTACATGCTCTCCGTCATCGCCACGCTGTTCCTGCCGCTGACTTTCCTGGCCAGCCTGATGGGCATGAACGTCGGCGGCATTCCCGGCCAGGGCACCTGGGGTTTTGTCGCCGTCAGCGCGGTCATGGGCCTGATCCTGGCGATCATGGTGGTGCTGTTCCGGCGATTGCGCTGGATCTGAGCCGGCGCCCCGTTTCTCCTGGTGAAAACGCGGCCCTGGCGCCTTGCCGCGAGCCTTGAGAATGGCCATGGTTCGGGATCGACGCCCAACCCCTTACGGGAGCCCCCACCATGGATTTCACGCTGACGGAAGAACAACGCGCCATCGAGGACGGCATCGGCCAGATCATGGCCGACTTCGGCGACGACTACTGGCTCGAAAAGGACAAGAAGGGGGGCTTCCCGGAAGAGTTCTACCGCGCCATGGCCGAGGGCGGCTGGCTCGGCGTCAGTTTCCCCGAGGAATACGGCGGCGCCGACCTCGGCATCGCATCGGCCGCCGTGATGATGCGCGCCATCGCCAAGTCGTCGGGCGCCATGCAGGCGGCCAGTGCCATCCACATGAACGTGTTCGGGCCGAAGGCTGTCGCCGTGTTCGGTAACGACGAGCAGAAGCAACGCTGGCTGCCGCCGATCATCAGGGGCGAGCAGAAGAGCGCGTTCGGCGTCACCGAACCGAACGCCGGGTTGGACACCGGCTCGATCATCACCCGTGCCGAACGCACCAATACCGGTTACGTCATCAACGGCCGCAAGGTCTGGACCTCGACCGCCCAGGTCGCCGACAAGATTCTGCTGCTCGCCCGCACCACGCCGAAGGACCAATGCAAGCGCGGCATCGACGGGCTTTCGCTGTTCTATACCGATCTCGACCGCAAGGCCTGCGACGTGCGCGAGATCGACAAGATGGGCCGCAAGTCCGTCGACTCGAACGAGGTCTTCATCGACGGCCTAGAAGTACCGGCCGAGGACTTGATCGGCGAGGAAGGCATGGGCTTTCGCTACATCCTCTATTCCATGAACCCGGAACGCATCCTAATCGGCTCGGAGGCCGTCGGCATCGGCCTGGAGGCGATCCGGCGCGCTTCCGAATACGCCAAGGAACGCGTCGTCTTCGGCCGGCCGATCGGCCAGAACCAGGGCATCCAGCATCCGCTCGCGGAAAGCTGGGCGCAATTGGAGGCGGCCTGGATGATGTGCATGAAGGCGGCCTATCTCTACGACGCGGGCGAACCCTGCGCCGCCGAGGCGAACGCCGCCAAGTACCTAGGCTCGGAAGCCGGCTTCACCGCCTGCGAACGCGCCGTCTTGGCCCACGGCGGCATGGGCTACGCCAAGGAGTTCCACGTCGAGCGGCTGATGCGCGAGGTAATGATCAACCGCATCGCGCCGGTCAGTCAGCAGATGGTTCTGAACTTCATCGCCGAGAAGGTGCTGGGGCTGCCCAAGTCCTACTGATACCGGATCAAACGAGCGTCGTCTTCCGGCCGCGGCATTGGCCTCAGCCGAGGCCGTTCTTGCCCATGGCGAGGAATTTCTCGCGGCGTTTGTTGCGAAGCTCGGTGCCATCGAGCCCGTCGAGCCCGGCGAGCGCATCGGCGACCGCATCGCTTGCGGCCTGGATGGTCTTCTCCCGTTCGCGATGCGCGCCGCCGACGGGTTCCTTGATGACATTGTCGATGACGCCAAGCTCCAAGAGATCCTGGGCAGTGAGGCGGAGTGCCGATGCGGCCTCCTGGGCGAGATCGCCGCTGCGCCACAGGATCGAGGCGCAGCCCTCCGGCGAGATCACCGAATAGATCGAATGCTCGAGCATTTGCACGCTATTGGCGGCGGCGAGCGCGATGGCGCCGCCGGAGCCGCCCTCGCCGATGATCAGGCTGACCAGCGGCACCTTCAAATTCAGGCAGGTCTCGATCGAACGCGCGATCGCCTCGGCCTGGCCGCGCGCCTCCGCATCGATCCCCGGGTAGGCGCCGGGCGTATCGACCAGGGTGATGACCGGCAACCCGAAATGGTCGGCCATCTCCATCAGCCGCACCGCCTTACGGTAGCCCTCGGGCTTGGCCATGCCGAAGTTGTGTTTGACCCGGTTTTCCGTGCCGGAACCCTTTTCAGTGCCGATCACCATGACCGAGCGGTCGCGGAACCGCCCGAGCCCGCCGACGATGGCCGGGTCGTCCGCGAAGGCGCGGTCGCCGGCGAGCGGCGTGAAATCGGCGATCCAGGCGCGGACGTAATCGAGCGCGTGCGGCCGTTCGTGATGGCGGGCGATCTGCGTTTTCTGCCACGGCGTCAGCTTGGAATAAGTCTGCACCAGAAGGCGGTCGACCTTGGCCTGCAGCTTGCCGACCTCGTCGGCGATGTTGACCCCGCCGGAACTGCTGAGGTGGCGCAGTTCCTCGATCTTGCCTTCGAGCTCGGCGATCGGCTTTTCGAAGTCGAGGTAATTGTACATACCCGCTTTTACCATGCTCGGCACATTCGGGGAACGCGCCCTTGACCCTCGGCGGAACGCCTACTTCTTGGCGGCGCGCGCCACTTCCCGCGCTTTCTTGACCATCACTTCGGCCTGACGGATCGAGGCGATGTCGATCAGCCGGCCATCGAGCGTGACCGCGCCCTTGCCTTCCTTCTGCGCCTGCTTCATCGCATTCAGGATGGCCTTGGCCTTGGCCACCTCGGCCTTGCTCGGGCTGTAGATTTCGTTGGCAATGTCGATCTGCGAGGGATGGATCGCCCACTTGCCCTCGCACCCCAGCACGGCGGAACGCTTGGCCTGGGCGGCGTAGCCGTCCGGGTCGCGGATGTCGCCGAACGGTCCGTCGATGGGCCGGAGCCCGTTGGCGCGCGCGCACACGACCATCTTGTGGATCGGATAATGCCAGACATCGCCCCAATGGACCTCGCGCTTGCCGTCCGCATCGGCGTCGGTGAGCACGTGGTAGTCCGGGTTGGGGCCGCCGATGCCGGTGGTCCGCGCCTTGGTCGATGCGGCGTAGTCGGCGACGCCGAAATGGAGCGACTCGTTGCGCTTCGACGCGGCGGCGATCTCCGCCATGTTCTGCAACCCGAGCGCCGTCTCGATGATCAGTTCGAATCCGATCTGGCGTTTGATGCCCTTGGCTTCGGAAATCTGCGTCACCATCATGTCAATGGCGTAGACGTCGGCGGCGTTGCCGACCTTGGGGATCATGATCAGATCAAGATTCTGGCCGGCCTTCTCGACCACGTCGACGACATCGCGATAGCAATAGTGCGTATCGAGGCCGTTGATGCGCACGGCGACGGTCTTGGCGCTCCAGTCCAGGTCGTTGAGCGCCTCGACGATGTTCTTGCGCGCCTGCGCCTTGTCGTCGGGCGCGACTGCGTCCTCGAGGTCGAGAAACACCACGTCGGCCTTGCTCGCCAGCGCCTTTTCGATGAAGCGCGGATTGGAGCCGGGCACCGCCAGTTCGGAGCGGTTGAGACGCGCCGGCGCCGGCTCGACGACTTTGAAACTCATGGGATTCTCCTGGGCACTCTTGGATTTGGTGACTCGCTCGGAAGCCCGGAAGATGCGCGAGAACGCCGGGTGTTTCAAGCAACGCGTTCCCTTATCTCGCGCGTCCGTGCTAAGAAGGCGGCCGCATTGAAAAAGCCTGGGGACAGGGGCGCATGACCGACAAGCCTAAACTCTTGATCACACGCAAGCTCTCGGACGCCACCGAAGCGCGCGCCAGGCGCGACTACGACGTCTCGGCCAACCCGGACGACCATGTTTTCACGCCCGACGAGTTGCTTGAGCGCGCACAAGGCATGGACGCCATCCTGCCCTGCCATTCGGAGCGGTTTTCGGCCGAAATCATGGCCAAGCTGCCGAAATCGGTGCGCATCATCGCCAACCACTCGGTCGGCACCGATCACTGCGATCTCGCCGCCTGCAAGGCCGCAGGCGTCGTCGTCACCAACACGCCCGACGTGCTCAGCGACGCCACCGCCGAAATCGCCACCCTTCTGATGCTCGGCGCCGCAAGGCGCGCCAGCGAGGGCGACCGCATGATGCGCGCCGGCAGCTGGGACTTCTGGAGCCCCGCCTTCATGGTCGGCACGCAGACCACGGGCAAGCGCTTCGGCGTCGTCGGCATGGGCCGGGTCGGCCAGGTCGCGGCCAGGCGCGCACGTGGTTTCGACATGGAAGTGCACTATCACAACCGCTCGCGCCTCGCGCCCGAACTCGAACAAGGCGCCATCTACCACGCCACCCTCGAAGGCTTGCTGCCGCATTGCGACGTGTTGTCGCTGCACTGCCCGGCGAGCGCGGATTCCGTCGATCTGATCAACGCCGAGCGGATCGCGCTGCTGCCCGACGGCGCCATCGTCGTCAACACGGCGCGCGGCGCCCTGATCGACGAGGACGCCCTGATCGCGGCGCTGAAATCGGGCAAGCTCGCCGCCGCCGGCCTCGACGTATTCAAGACGGAACCCGGCGGAAATCCTCGGTTCACCGAAGTCGAGAATGTGTTCATGCTGCCGCACATCGGCAGCGCGACGCGTGACACGCGCGACGCCATGGGCTTTCGCGCGCTCGACAACCTGGACGCTTTCTTCGCCGGCCGCGCACCCGGCGACCGGGTCGCCTGAGCCGGTTCGCATTGCGAAATTTTGTGAAATTCCATTGAAATACTTGTGCTTTAGCAGGCCGATTGGGTCCAAAAATAGCTTGCGGACGCGCCTGAATTCCTGATCATATGTTGGATACATAATGCCAAGCGTACGAAGACGCTTACAAACGCGCCACCAGGGAGCGTAACACTTTGCATCGCGGGGAA
>JAYNJY010000090.1:6587-11185 GCA_038110665.1 Rhodospirillaceae bacterium
TTGGGAGGAAAGCTTAATGACCAAAATCACGAAATCGACCTCACGCCGTAAATTCCTTAAGGGCGGCGCCGCCGTGGCTGCCGGCGGTGCGGCCGCCGTTGCCATGCCGAACATCGCGACCGCGGCGCCGACGGTCCTCAAGGTCCAGGCGGCCTGGGGCGGCGGTATCTTCCTCGAGAACGCCAAGAGCTACGTCCAGCGCGTGCACGACATGGCCGGCAAGGATCTCAAGATCGACCTACTGCCGGTCAACTCGGTGGTCAAGACCAGCCAGATGCAGGACGCGGTGCACCGCGGCGTGCTCGACGGCGCCCACTACGTGACCGCCTACTGGTACTCCAAGTCGAAGACCGCTTCGCTGTTCGGAACCGGCCCCTGCTTCGGCTGGTCGGCGCAGGAACTGCTCGGCTGGATCCACTACGGTGGCGGCCGTGAACTGTTCAACGAACTGATGGGCAAGCTCGGCATCAACGTGGTGAGCTTCTTCAACAGTCCGATGCCGGCGCAGCCGCTCGGCTGGTTCAAGAAGCAGATCACCGCCTCGTCGCAGATGAAGGGTCTCAAGTACCGCACCGTGGGACTGGCCGCGGACGTGCTCCTGGAAATGGGCATGTCGGTGGTGCAGTTGCCGGGCGGCGAAATCCAGCCGGCCATGAAGTCCGGCCTGATCGACGCGGCCGAGTTCAACAACCCGACGTCGGACAAGGACTTCGGCATGCAGGACGTCTCCAAGCACTACCACCTGGCGAGCTATCACCAGTCGCAGGAATGCTTCGAGATCACCTTCAACAAGAAGAAGTTCAACTCCCTGCCGAAGGAACTCCAGAAGGTTCTGGAATACGCCTCCGAGGCCGAAAACTCGAACTTCTACTGGCACAACACGCTGCGTTACGCCGACGACCTGATCAAGCTGAAGAAGGATCACGGCGTCAACGTCTACCGTACGCCTGACTCGGTCATGGCCGATCAGCTGAAGGCCTGGGACATCGTCGTCAACCGCATCTCTAAGGAAGACCCGTTCTTCAAGAAGGTCGTCGACTCCCAGAAGGCCTACGCGCAGAAGGTGATGAACTACCTGCTGCTCAACCAGCCGGACTACGGCCTGGCCTACAAGCACTACTTCGGCTGATCGGACTGCGGCCGAATTGCGAGACGATCACGCGTAAGCGATCGGATGCGAGGGACAGCCGCAAGGCTGTCCCTCTGCCATCCGACATAAACCTACAAGCCGGGAACCGTCGTCGTGACTTCAATCATCCACGCCATTGAAAGCTTTAACATCTGGATCGGCCGCGCCTTCGGCTGGTGCATCCTGGTGCTGACCCTGTCCGTCTCATACGAAGTGTTCGTGCGCTACGTGCTGAACTCGCCCACGGTCTGGGCCTTCGACATGATGGTGCAGATGTACGGCGCGCTGTTCCTGATGGCCGGGCCCTACGCGCTGGCGCAGGATAGCCACGTCCGCGCCGACGTCGTCTACCGGTTGTTGCAGCCGAAGTGGCAGGCCCGCGCCGACTTCGTGCTCTACGTATTCTTCTTCTTCCCAGGCATGCTGGCGTTGTTCTGGTTCGGCTGGGAAATCGCCGCCGACTCGTGGCGCTTCAAGGAAGTGAGCTGGAACAGCCCGGCCCGCATCCAGATCTATTTCTTCAAGACCCTGATCCCGGTGGCCGGCTTCCTGATGATCCTGCAGGGGATCGCCGAATGCCTGCGCTGCTACAAGGCGATGCGCGAGAACACTTGGCTGCCGCGCCTCGAGGACGCACGCGAGACCGAGGATTTGCTGCAGAACCAGACCCACGATTTCGCCGAAATTCAGAAGTCCTGAACCGGCATTGACACCGAACAGCAACGATAGACCGCCAAACGGAGCCTTCCCAGCATGACGAACCCCGAAGTCGCGATCCTGATGCTGTCACTGTTCATCGTGCTGGTGCTGCTGGGCTTCCCGGTGGCCTTCACGCTACTCGCCATGGGCGTCGGCTTCGGCTACTACGCCTACTACGAACACGCCGGCAACGTGCACACGTTGAACGACCTGCTCAACAACAAGATCTTCTTCCTACTCAATCAGAACACCTATTCGGTGATGGAGAACGACACCCTGGTCGCCATCCCGCTGTTCCTGTTCATGGGCTACGTCGTCGAACGCGCCGACATCGTCACGCGGCTGTTCTATTCGTTGCAAATGGCGGCACGCAACATGCCGGGCTCCATGGCCATCGCCGCGCTGGTCACCTGCGCCGTGTTTTCGACCGCCAGCGGCATCGTCGGCGCGGTCGTCACGCTGATGGGCCTGCTGGCCTTCCCGGCCATGCAGCAAGCCGGCTACAACAAGAGCTTCGCGTCCGGCGTGATCTGCGCCGGCGGCACGCTCGGCATCCTGATCCCGCCGTCGATCATGCTGATCGTCTATGCCGCCATCGCGGAACTGTCGCCGCTCCGGCTCTACGCCGCCGCCGTGTTCCCGGGCTTCCTGCTCGCCGGCTGCTACATTGTCTACGTCGTCATCCGCGTGCTCATCAGTCCGGAGATCGCGCCCAAGCCGCGCGACGAGGACGTGCCGCCGCGCCGCGTCGTCTATTTGCAGCTTTTGACCTCTTTCGTGCCACTCACGCTACTGATCCTGCTGGTGCTGGGCTCCATTCTGGGCGGCCTGGCGACGCCGGCGGAAGCCGCCGCCATGGGCGCGCTCGGCGGGCTCGTGCTGGCCGGCATCTACCGCTCGCTGACATGGAGCATGCTGAAGGAGTCGGTCTACCTGACCGCCAAGGCGACCGCCATGGTGTGTTGGTTGTTCGTCGGCTCCTGGACCTTCGCGTCGGTGTTCTCGTACCTCGGCGGACACGAGACCATCGAGCACTTCATTCTCGGCTTCAACCTTGAACCTTGGCAGTTCCTGATCCTGGTTCAGGTCATCATCTTCCTGCTCGGCTGGCCGCTGGAGTGGTCGGAAATCCTGATCATCTTCGTGCCGATCTTCCTGCCGATGCTGAAGGCCTTCGACGTCAATCCCTACTTCTTCGCAATGCTGGTGGCGCTCAACCTGCAGACGTCGTTCCTGACCCCGCCGATGGCGATGTCGGCTTATTACTTGAAGGGCGTACTCGGCAAGCTGATCGAACTGGTCGATATCTTCAAAGGCATCGTACCCTATCTCGCAATCGTCATCATGGTCATGCTCCTGATGTACGAATTCCCTGGGCTGGCGCTTTGGCTGCCCGACGCCTTGTTCGGCAAATAACGGCCACACCGGAGTTGAAGACATGAGTTTTTCCACTCTCGAAAAGATTTTCGGCTTGGTTGCCACCATTCTCGTGGCGCTGTTCACGCTCGGGCTGGCGGAGAGCATCTCGTCGGGTTTCGCCGGATTCTGGGGCGGCCTGCCGTTCTGGGTCATTGCGGTTTTCGTCCTGTTGCTGACCGTCTACGACTACTACGACACCTGCCTGCGCAAGAAGAACGACCGTAACGGGCACTGAGCCCGGACCACCGCGTAGACCCAGCCCGATGTCACTCCACGAACTTTCCGCCGTCGAAGCCGCGCGACTGGTGCGCGACGGCTCGGTCTCGCCGGTCGAACTGGTCGAGGCCTGCCTCGAACGCATCGAAGCCGTGGACGCCGAGGTCCAGGCCTGGGCGCACCTCGACCCGGAATTCGCGCTGGCCCAGGCGCGCGTGCTCGATGACCATCGCCGCGCCGGCGGTGCGCTCGGCCGGCTGCATGGCGTACCGGTCGGCGTGAAGGACATCTTCGACACCGAGGCCCTGCCGACCGAGAACGGCACCGCTCTCGACAAGGGCCGCCGCCCCTGGCGTGACTGTCAGGTGGTCAGCCGGCTGCGTCAGGCCGGCGCGGTGATCATGGGCAAGACCGTTTCCACCGAACTCGCGGTCTATTCCCCCGGCAAGACACGGAACCCCCACAATCCGGCGCACACGCCCGGCGGCTCGTCGAGCGGCTCGGCCGCGGCCGTCGCCGCCGGCATGGTGCCACTCGCCGTCGGCACGCAGACCAACGCCTCGGTCATCCGCCCCGCCTCCTATTGCGGCGTCGTCGGCTTCAAGCCGACGCACGGGCTGATCTCGCGCAGCGGCGCGCTCAAGCTGTCGCGCGTCCTCGACCATGTCGGCGTGTTCGCCCGCAACATTCCGGACGCGGCGCTGCTCGCCGACGCGCTCGCCGGCTTCGACGCCGCCGACCCCGACACCCGCCCGACTGCGTTTCCCGCCATCCAGGCGACGGCCGACGAGGAACCGCCGGTACCGCCGTGTCTCGTCTTCATCAAGACGCCGGCCTGGCCCAAGGCCTCTGACGACGTCCAGGGCGCCTTCGCCGAACTCACCGACGCGCTCGGCGAGAGCGTGGCGGAATTGGACCTCGGCCAGGGCTTCGACGACGTGCTCGAACAGCACGCGTTGATCATGAACGCCGACCTCGCGCACAACCTCGCCGCCTATCGCGCGCGCGGCGAAAGCCAACTGAGCGAACGCCTGCGCGGCCTGATCGCGGCTGGCGACAAGGTTTCCGCCGTCGCCTACAACGACGCCGTCGACCGTATCCGGCTGCTCAATTCGGCGCTCGATGAGGTATTCGA
>JAYNJY010000091.1:0-11165 GCA_038110665.1 Rhodospirillaceae bacterium
CCGTTGTTCCACCCGGCCTATCTGCTGCGCACGCCGATGCAGAAGCGCGCCGCCTGGAACGATCTCAGGTTGATCCGTCGGAAACTGACGGAATCCACCTGATTTACCTATATATGGTATAAAATTCTTAAAATCCGCCGCAAAATACGGTATAGAGTTGGAGAGGTCGGCTCGTCTGTTGCCGGCCTTGGGGGTATAAAGTATAAGGGCGAGAGCTTTTGAGGGATTCGATTCTTTTGTTCCGTAACCTGCGTCTGCGCAAGTGGCGTGCGGCTGCCTTGGCCGTGGTCTTGCTGGGATTGGCGGCCGTGTCGCCGGTCGCCGGTTCGGCGCGCGCCGCCGACGAGGCGGCTCCGCCGGCGGTGCTGGCACCGGCCGACGCCGAACTCTATCAGCAGATTTTCGATGTCCAGGAAGACGGCGATTGGAAGCGCGCCGACGCGCTGATCCGGCGCCTCGGCGACAAGCTGCTGCTCGGCCATGTCATGGCACAGCGCTACCTGCACCCGACCAAGTATCGTTCGCACTACAAGGAACTGCGCGACTGGCTTGCCGACTACGCCGACCATCCGCAGGCGACGCAGCTCTATCAGTTGGCGTTGCGGCGCAAGCCCGCCTCGTGGAAGGCGCCGAAGGCGCCGGAGCGCGTCCGGGTCGTGGCCACGCCACAGCCCAAGTACCGCGCCTACAAGCCGCTGCCGAGCAAGTCGCTCAACGGCACCGACCGCTCCAAGGCGCGCCACATCCGCTCCTACGTTTCGAACGCGCTCCGCCGTGGCCACACGCTGACCGCCAAGCGCGCGCTCGAAACCCGTGACGCGCAGCGCGTCTTCAGCACCGCCGAATACGACAAGCTCGCCGCCGAACTCGGCTTCGGTTACTTCACCGACGGCCAGGACAAGCTGGCGCTCGAATGGGCCGGCAACGCGGCGAAGCGGTCCGGCAACCACGTGCCGGAGGCACATTGGACCGCCGGCCTCGCCTCCTGGCGGCAGGGCGCCAAGGACCGCGCCGCCTTCCATTTCGAGGAGGCCGCGCGTCATTCGACCGACACCGACTGGTTCCATTCCGGCGCCGCGTTCTGGGCGGCGCGCGCCAATCTGATCACGCGCCAGCCGGAGAAGGTCAACGCCTGGCTCGAGGTCGCGGCCGAGCGGCCGCGCACCTTCTACGGCCTGCTGGCGCGGCGCATCCTCGGCAAGCCGATGGAGTTCCGCTGGACGCCGCCGCCGCTCGTCGACGGCACCCTCGCGGCGCTGATGGACGCACCGCGCGGCAAGCGCGCCATGGCGCTGTTTCAGGTCGGTGAAGTCGCCGACGCCGAACGTGAACTGCGCGAACTCGCCCGTGGCGCCACCGAAACACTGACCAACGGCATCCTGGCGCTTGCGGCGCGCGGCAACATGGCCGGCCTCGCGGTCAGGCTCGATGCCGAGCTTTATCCCGACGGCGGCGGCTACGACGGCGCCGCCTATCCGATTCCGTCCTGGGTGCCGCCCGAAGGCTTCCGCGTGGACCGGGCCCTGATCTACGCCCTGATCCGCCAGGAGTCGCGCTTTAATCCGAACGCCAAGAGTTGGGCCGGCGCACGTGGGCTGATGCAGTTGATGCCCGGAACCGCCGCCTTCGTCGCGCAGACCGGCGGTATCAAGTACCGCAACCGCGGCAAGCTCTACCAGCCTGAGATCAACCTGACGCTGGGCCAGCGTTACATCGAAATGCTGCTGAAGGATGACAAGATCCAGGGCGACCTGTTTTTGATGGCGGCAGCCTGGAACGGCGGCCCCGGCAACCTCAACAAGTGGCGCCGGCGCACCGACGACCTCGGCGACCCGCTGTTCCTGATCGAAAGCCTGCCAAGCCAGGAAACCCGCGAGTTCATTGAGCGCGTCTTGGCCAACCTTTGGATCTACCGCCATCGCCTCGGCCAGGAAATGCCGTCGCTCGACGCCATCGCGGCGGGCCAGCGGCCGGTCTACCAGGCGCTCGGTCCCGATTCCTACGAACTTGCCGAAAACAATGGGTCACGCAAATAAGGACGAGTTCCTGCCTGTCAACATTGCGGTGCTGACGGTCTCCGACACCCGCTCGGCGGCCGACGACCGCTCCGGCGATACACTTGTCGAACGCCTGCAGGGCGCCGGCCACAAGCTCGCGGCGCGCGCCATCGTGCGAGACGAGATCCCCGAAATCACCGCCCAGCTCAAGACCTGGATCGACGACGACGGCATCGACGTGGTGCTCGCCACCGGCGGCACCGGCGTCACCGGCCGCGACGTCACGCCGGAGGCCTTCGCCGCCGTCTGGGAAAAGGAAATCCCCGGCTTCGGCGAACTGTTCCGCTGGATCAGCTACCAGAAGATCAAGACCTCGACCATCCAGTCGCGCGCCTGCGCCGGCGTCGCGCGCGGCACCTACCTGTTTGCGCTGCCGGGCTCGCCCGGCGCCTGCCGTGACGCCTGGGACGATATCCTGCGCGAGCAGTTGGATATCCGCCACCGGCCCTGCAATTTCGTCCAGATGATGCCGCGCCTGCGCGAGCATGAGTAAAGCCCCGGGCGCATTGCCCGACCTGCTGCTCCTGCCCGGCACGATGTGCGACGAACGGCTCTGGTTCGACTTGGCACCCCTGCTGCATCCCCACGCGAGGCACCATTACGGCGGCGGATATGGCCAGGCGCGACGGCATGGCGAAGCTGCTGGAAGGCCGGCCCTTCAACGGCCTGACGCACTCGAACCTGGAGAAGGCGATGCATCCGGCGCTCGCCGTCGTCCCGGCGCTGCTCGGCGCGACCTGGGCGCACGTCGGCAACGGCTGGCTGTTCACCAACCAGGGCGGCGGCTGGGAATACCCGCTGTTCCTCGTCGTCGCGGCGGCGGTCCAGGCGCTCGTCGGCGGCGGCGCCCTGCAACTCAGCCGTGATGTAGAAATCCCGGTTCTCGGTCGGGTCCTGACGGCGGCGCGCTAAACCCCGCCCGTCACTCCGACACCCCCGCCGATCGGCCGCGGCCCCGGATGCGAATCCGGGGCCGTTTGCGTTTGCTAGAGCGCCTTGGCTTCGCGCCGGCGCGCGTGCAACACCGGCTCGGTGTAGCCGTTGGGCTGTTCAACGCCCTTGAACACCAGGTCACAGGCGGCCTTGAAGGCGACCGAGCCGTCGAAGTTGCCGGCCATGGTCTTGTAGGCGGGGTCGCCGGCGTTCTGGCCGTCGACGACCGCGGCCATGCGCTGCAGGGTCGCCATCACCTGCGCTTCGGTGCAGACCCCGTGATGCAGCCAGTTGGCGATGTGCTGCGCGGAAATGCGGAGCGTCGCGCGGTCTTCCATCAGGCCGACGTTGTTGATGTCCGGCACCTTGGAGCAGCCGACGCCCTGGTCGATCCAGCGCACCACGTAGCCGAGGATGCCCTGCGCGTTGTTGTCGAGTTCCTGCTGGATTTCGTCCTCCGACCAGTTCGGGCGGTCGGCCAAGGGCGGCGTCAGGATGGCGTCCAGGCTGGCGCGCTTTCGCGACTTGATCTCGTCCTGGCGGCCGAGCACGTTGACGTTGTGATAGTGCAGAGCATGCAGCGTGGCTGCCGTCGGCGACGGCACCCAGGCAGTATTTGCACCGGCATTCGGGTGGCCAATCTTCTGCTCCATCATGTCGGCCATGCGGTCCGGCATGGCCCACATGCCCTTGCCGATCTGGGCATGGCCCGGCAGGCCACATTCCAGCCCGATATCCACGTTCCAGTTCTCATAGGCTTGGATCCACGGGGCGGCCTTCATGTCACCCTTACGGATCATCGCGCCCGCTTCCATCGAGGTGTGCATCTCGTCGCCGGTGCGGTCGAGGAAGCCGGTGTTGATGAAGAACACCCGGCTTTTGGTAGCGCGGATGCATTCCTTGAGGTTGACCGTGGTGCGGCGTTCCTCGTCCATGATGCCCATCTTCAGGGTATGGGCCTCAAGGCCGAGCGCCTGTTCGATGCGGCCGAACAGCTCGTTGGCGAAGGCCACTTCCTCGGGTCCGTGCATCTTCGGCTTAACGATGTAGACCGAGCCGGCGCGGCTGTTGGCGACACGGCCGAGCCGCTTCAAGTCGTGCATGGCGATCAACGAAGAAATCATGCAGTCCATGATCTCTTCGGGAATCTCCAGGCCGTCCTTGTCGAGAATGGCGTTGGTGGTGATCACCGAGCCGACGTTGCGGACCAGCATCAGGCTGCGGCCGTGCAGCGTCAGCCCGCCGCCGAACTCGGCGGTGTAATGACGGTCCTCGTTGAGTGCGCGCTCGACCGTGGCGCCGCCCTTCTGGAACGACTCCTTCAGCGTGCCGTTCATCAGGCCGAGCCAGTTGCGGTAGGCGAGCACCTTGTCTTCGGCGTCGACGCAGGCGACCGAGTCCTCCAGGTCGATGATCGTGGTGACCGCCGACTCGAGCACGATGTCGGCGACGCCGGCAGCATCGGTCTTGCCGATGGCATGGGCGCGGTCGATCCGGATTTCGACATGCAGGCCGTGGTTGACCAGCAGCACGGCGCTCGGCGCCGCGGCGTCGCCCTGGTAGCCGACGAACTGGCCGGCATCGGTGAGACCGGTCTTGGAGCCGTCGCTGAGCGTGACGGCGAGTTTGCCGCCGGCGACGGTGTAGGCGGTGGCGTCGGCGTGCGAGCCCTTGGCAAGCGGCGCCGCGTCGTCGAGGAGCTTGCGGCCCCAGGCGATGACCTTCTCGCCGCGCGCCGGGTTATAGCCGCCGGCGCGGCCAGCGCCGCCATCCTCGGGGATCGCGTCAGTGCCGTAGAGCGCATCGTAGAGGCTGCCCCAGCGGGCGTTGGCGGCGTTCAGCGCATAGCGCGCGATGGTCACCGGCACGACCAGCTGCGGACCCGGGATATGGGCTATTTCCTTGTCCACGCGTTCGGTTTCGACGGCAAAGTCGGGGCCTTCCGGCACCAGGTATCCGATCTCGGTGAGGAACGCCTTGTAGGCCGCCGCGTCATGCGGCTTGCCCTTGCGTACCCGGTACCATTCGTCGATCTTCGCCTGGATGGCGTCACGCTTGGCGAGCAGCGCCCGGTTCTTCGGTGCCAGATCGTGCACGACGCGGTCCATGCCGGACCAGAACCCATCGGGCGAGAGCCCGGTTCCGGCCAGCGCCTCGTCGTTGACGAAATCGAATAACACCTTGGCGACCTTGAGGCCCCCGGACTGAACCAATTCCGACATCGAAATACACCGTAATTCCTTGGCCGGCGCCCGACCGGCCGTTCCGCTGGATGACCGCCGGAAATTTATAGGGAAATGGCCGATCTGCAAGGGAACTTTGGGGAAATTCACCTTTTCCCCGACGTCCGCCGGATGGCTCAGACCGGCGAGTTTCCGGTGTCGTCGTAGAACGGGTGCGGCCCGTCGAACGCACCGACCGGCGAGAGGTGCGCGACCAGCCGGCCATCGGCGGCCAAGTGCGCCAGGCGGCAGGCCGGCGGCTCCATGTGGTAGCGCGGCTCGGCCTCGGGCGTGAAGTCGAGGCTGGCCGCATGGGCCGGGCTCGGCACGATGCAGGCGGCGATGCCGTGCCAGCCGACGGAAATGTCGCGATGCAGATGCCCGCAGAGCAGCATGCCGACGGCCGGGTGGCGCCGCACCACGGCGCCGAACGCGTCGCCGCCGGCGCAGTTGTCGGCATCCATGTAATGGTTGCCGGTCAGGAACGGCGGATGGTGGATGAACAACAGGGTCGGCCGGGCGCTGCCTTCCGCCAGCCGCGCATCGAGCCAACCCGAGGCGCTCTTGGCACATCTCGCCGCCGGCCGCGCCCGGCGCGGTGCCGTCGAGCCCGATCAGACGGACGGGGAAATCCTCCTCGACATAGTGCAGGAAGCCATGTTTCGGCAGGTAGGCATGGTCGGAGAAGGCACGGTGTATCTCGCCCCTGTCGTCGTGATTGCCGGGAATGACGAAATAGGGCATGGCCAGCCGGTCGAGCCGCTCGCGCGCGACGGCGTATTTGTCGGCGTTGCCGATATCGTCGATATCGCCGGTGACGACGACCGCGTCCGGGCGGACGGCAAGGCCGTTCAGGTGTTCGACGACGCGCGCCAGGTGGCCGGCCGTATCGACGCGCCCGTAGGCGAGCCCGCCGCCGGGCCGGATGTGGGTATCGGTGATCAGGGCGATCAGCATGAAGCCAGTATAGGCCCGGCGGGCGATCTTTTCATTTCAGGGATAGCTTTTGTTTTTGTTCGAAAAATTTCCTATGATGGCACCTTGCACGAACGCAAGGAGGAAGCCGTGAGCGACGACCGCCCGCCCGAATACTTCGCCGACCTGATCAGCAACGTTTCCCACGCCAACGGCGTTTTCCGCGTCACCTTCGCGGAGCAGGAGGCCGAGAACTCGGTCCGCAACACCGTGCGCATCCTGATCCCGGCCAACCAGCTGCAGAACGTCATGCAAGGCATCGCCAACGCCGCCAACGAGATCCGCGCGAAGATGCAGCAGGCGCAGGCCGGCGCCGCCGAGACCATCGGCAGCCCCGCCGCCGAGGACGAAGGAAAGGAAGGCGGCCGCAAGAAGTCCTAGGGCTTCTCAGCGCTCCTTGGCGGCGTCCGAGAGCGAGTCGTACATCGGCCCCAGGATGTACTCCAACACCGTGCGGTCGCCGGTGATGATGCTGACCGCGAGCTGCATGCCGGGGAACAGGTTGTAGCGCGCTTCCTTGTGCTGGAAGTAGCCCTTCTCGGTCTCGATGCGGACCTTGTAGAACGGCATGCCGTCGGGCGTCATCAGCGTATCGGGACTGACGCTGATCACCGCGCCCTTGAGCCCGCCGAAACGGTTGGCGTCGGCCGAGGCCAGCTTGACGATGGCGGCCTGGCCGATGGCGACGTAGCCGATATCGCTGGTCGGCAGCTTGGCCTCGACGATCAGGCGGTCGCCGGCGGGCACCAGTTCGGCGATCGGATCGCCCGGCCTGATGACGCCGCCGACGGTTACCACATGCATGGTCTTGACCACGCCGGCGACGGGCGAGCGCACGGTGGTGCGGGCGAGGCTGTCCTCGAACTTCTTGACCCGCTCGGTCAGTTCGCCGAGTGTGAGGCGCACCTCGTTCAGCGCCTTCTGGTTTTCGTCTTCGAACACGCTCTGGATGTTCACGAGCTGCGCCTTGGCTTCCTTCAGCGCCGAACGCGCGCGGCCGAGCGCGGCGGTGTCGGTCTCGATGCCGCCCTCGAGCTGGCGGCCTTCCTTCAACAGATCGAGGTGCTTGAACCGGTTGGTCAGGTTGTCGCGCATCAGGTCTTCGCTGATGGCGATCTGTTCCTTGAGCAGTTTCAGGCGCTGGCGCTGGTTGGCGATGCGCGACGAGATCTCGGTGATTTCCTGCTCGCGCTGGACGATGGTCTCGTGCTGGCGCGCGACCTCGCTCTCGTGGCGCGCCTTCTGCGCCATGAATTGCTGGCGCGCCTGCTTGACGCGCTCGGGAAACGCACCGACCAGGTCGGCGGGCACGTCGGGCTGCGTCGCGCCCTTGATCAGGGCGACGGTGCGCGCCTCGTCGAGCTTGAGCGAGCGCAGCCGCACCCGCAGCTCGCCGACGTCGGCGCCGCTGGCGGTCGGCTCGAGCACGACGAGCACCTGTCCCTTGGCGACGCTCTCACCCTCGCGCACCTTGATCTCGCGCACGATACCGCCTTCGAGGTGCTGTACCGTCTTGACCTGGGTCGAGGGGATCACCTCGCCGTTGGCCATGCTGACGATATCGAGCGGGCTGAGCGCGGCCCAGGCGAAGAACAGAACCACGACCGCCGAGCACAACCCGAACGTCAGGTGCGTCGATGCGCCGACGCGCTCCGAAGGCGCGCTCACCGTCGCCTGGGCCGGAATGCCGTCCATCAGTCCCCCTTGCCGTCGCCGCTGGCGACCGCGAAACGCTTGCCGACGGTTTCGGCCGTCAACGGCTCGTCATCGCGTCCCGCCGGTGCCGGTCGGGCGGCGGCCGGGGCCGGCGCATCCTGGCCGGTGAAATGCAGCTTCGGCGTCGGCTTCTCGTTCAGATCAAGCACGCCGTGCAGCCCCTTCACGATATTGGGATCGTGCGACATGATGACGATGGTGCGCCCGGCCTTGGCGAGCGCGCCGAGGATCTGATGCACCGCCTTGGCGCCCTCGGCGTCGAGGCTTTCCGTCGGCTCGTCGATGACCACGAGCATGCCGCGTGTGGTCAACGCGCGCGCCAGGGCGATACGTCGGCGGATGCCTTCCGACAGGCGCCAGCCGTTCTCGACGACCTGGGTGTCGTAGCCCTGGGCGCTCTCGTCGAGGAAACGCCTGAGCCCGCACTGGTCGATGATCTTGTTGAGTTCGGTGTCGTCCATGTCCGGCGCGTTGATCGTCAGGTTGTCGCGGATCGTGGCGTTCAGCAGCGCCGGCTCCTGCGGCAGGTAGATCACCTGCCGCCGCCACCATTCCGGCGCGACCTGCTTGAGATCGAGCCCGTCGACCAGGACCTGGCCGCGGGCGGGTTCGAGGAGCCCCATCAGCAGCCGCGCGAACGTGGTCTTGCCCGAACCGTTGGAGCCGCACACCACCAGGACGGAGCCGGGTTCGAGCTTGAGGTTTAGCGATTCGAAGATCGGCGTCGGCTGGCCCGAGTAGCCGAAGGCGATGTCGCGCAGCTCGACGGTTCCCGAATACTCACGCAACGCAGAGCCGCTGGTCGCCTCGAGCGGCGCTTTGGTCAGCTTGGCGAACAGTTCCAGCGACTGGCGCGCCTTGGCGAAGGTGGCGCCGAGCTGCGAGAATTTGCTGATCGGCTGCAGTGCGCGCGCGGCCATGATATTGGCGCCGATCATGACGCCGACATCGAGGTGACCCGAAGTCACCAGCAGGGCGCCGGTGGTGATCACGGCGACGCCGAGAAAGCCATTGGCGCTCTGGGTCAGGGACTGCACAAGGCCCTGGCGATGGATCAGGTGGCGACGCAGGGTCTGGATATGGTAGACGTGCTCGCGCCAGGCCTTGCGCAAGAACTCGCCGGCGTTGAAACAGCGGATGGTATCGCCCTCGCGGCTGGCCGTGCTGACCAGCGCGCTGCCGATGCCAGACGCCTGTTGCACCTCGGCCGTCAGCTTGTGCATCGAAGCCGCGCTCGCGATGCCGCCGAAAAACACGACGGCGAGGAAGATCAGCACGACAACGGCGAGCAGCGGCTGCAACAGATAGAGCGCGAACACGAAGATGAACGCGAACGGAACGTCGAGGACGCTGGTGATGTTGTTGGCGTTGTAGGCCTGTTCGATGGCCTGGGCGCCGCTCACCACTTCGCGCCGCGTTTCCGGCGGGATCTGCTCGACCGCGGCGGTCTTCGCCAGGGTCAGCACGGTGTAGCCGTCGATCGCCGTCTTCTCGTCCGGGAGCACGCTGATGCCGCGCGCGACGCGCAGCCGCGCCTGGCGGAAGACGAGCTCGAGAACCAGCGCGATGATCACGCCGGTGGTCAACGTCACCAGCGTGGCATCGACGCCGTGCGCCACGTAGCGGTTGAGCACCTGCGTCACGAACATCGGCTGGGCCAGCGCGAGCACGTTGATGAACAGCGAAGCCACCACCAGCTCGGCGGTGAGCCCCGGGGCTGCCATCATGCGTCGCCAAAGTTCCTTCATCGTCGGTCCATCTTTCCGTCGCGGCTAGAGCGTTCCGAACCCGCCCACGTTGAGCGTGCGCCTGATCTCGTCGGACTTGAAACCGTAGGCCATGGGGCGTCGCACGCCGGGCAAGAATACCACATCGTAGAGCTCCTCGACGATGCCCTCGATGCGCAGCCAGTGAACCGCGTCGCCGGTCTTGAGCACCACCTTGGTGCCGTTGGCGCGGGTCCCCTCGACCACGCAGGTGGCGGTGGTGACCTTGCCGATGGGCTCGCTCGGTCCGGCCTGCTGCGGGCCGGCCTGGGCGACCTCGCCCTGCGCCAGCGGGCCGGCCAGGCGGGTCGCCAGTTGGGCGTTGATGACGGCGCCGGAATCGGTATGCAGGTCGGGCGGCGAGGCGAGGTTGAAGAAACCGCGAACGACGACGAGCTGGCCGTCGGCGCCCTTGATCAGCAAGTCCGCGCCCTGGCGCACGTACTGGCCGCCGAGAGTCCAGGCGCCGTCGGGGATCAGCAGATCCTTGCCGAGCTCGGCGGTCAGGACAATGGGCGTAGTGGCGCCGGGCCCATCGGAGCCGGCGGCTTCGGGACGCCCGTTCTGGTCGCCGTCACGAGAGCCGTCGTAGTTCAAGTCCGCTCACCCTCCTCCGGCACCGCTTCGCGTCCCGATATTCCGGGAAATTCCGCGAATCTGACCCCCTCGGGAGCCGTACGGCCACCGCGAAATTCCACCCTTCTAGATCAGAGCACTTTTCGGATTAGGACTTAGGCCCGTCTTAGGTGTCCCGAAATCTCTCTGCCGATCTTCAAGCCCCTAATGCGGCGTTTCCGCTTTTTATGGCGTCGAGTATAGCGGCGGAAACGCGTGCCGGTAAAGGGGTTTTTGCCATTTGTTAACCATGAATTCGCTTGAATTTTCAGCGTGTTTTCGCGCTCGCGCAAGGTGTTTCAGGCGGCGTTGTATTGGCGGCGAACAACTGGTATTAGGAAGCCATTACGCCAAAGCGCCCGCCACCAAGCGTTCTTGATAGGAATTTCCCGCCATGGCCAGACGTCGGCAGGTTTACGAAGGCCGGGGCAAGGTGCTGTTCGAAGGCCCGGAACCCGGCACCCTGGTGCTCGACTTCAAGGACGACACCTACGTGCGCGAAACCCGCAAGCGGGGCACCATCACCGGCAAGGGCGTCCTCAACAACCGGATTTCCGAATACCTGATGCAGCGCCTCGGCGAAATCGGCGTGCCGACCCATTTCGTGCGCCGCCTCAACATGCGCGAGCAGCTGGTGCACGAGGTCGAGATCATCCCGATCACCATTGTCGTGCGCAACATCGTCGCCGGCTCGCTGGCCGAACGATTCGGCATGCCGGAAGGCACCGCGCTGCCGCGCTCGATCGTCGAGTACTACTTCAAGTCCGACGAACTCGACAATCCGATGGTCACCGAAGAGCACATCACCGCCTTCGGCTGGGCGCATCCGCAGGACATCGACGAGATCCTGGCGCTGTCGCTCCGGGTCAACGACTTCCTGG
>JAYNJY010000092.1:0-8711 GCA_038110665.1 Rhodospirillaceae bacterium
GTGTTGACCAGCGGGCAGTCGTCCTCGCAGCGCACGCCCAGCAGTTTCACCTTGTCGTCGGCAAGCGGGATCATCTCGAGGGCGCCGGGCACCTGCAGGCGGCGCTTGACCGCGCGCGCCACCTCCATTTCCGGCGAGATGATGTGATCGATGGGCATGTGGTCGCGCGAGAACAGGTTCGCCCACATCGGATCGAGGTAGGTCTGCTGACGGATGCGCGCGATTTTGGTCGGAACCTCGAAGATTGAATGCGCGACCTGGCAGGCGACCATGTTGACTTCGTCGGCATAGGTCACGGCGATCAGCATGTCGGCGTTGGCGGCGCCCGCCTTGTCGAGCACGTCAGGGTGCGAAGCCAGGCCGACGACGCCGTTAACGTCGAGGTTGTCGCTGATTTGGCGGATCAGGTCGGGCGAACGGTCGACGACCGTCACATCGTTGTTTTCAAGCGATAAATGCCGGGAGATGTGAAATCCCACCTGCCCTGCCCCGCAAACGATTACTTTCATGGGGTCGCTCCCTTGCCGCTCACATTGTTAGCGGAATCATTCTAGTTTGTCAGTGTTCAGAATGCCGAGGCTCTTGAGCTTGCGATGCAACGCCGAGCGCTCCATGCCGACAAAAGCCGCGGTCTTGGAAATGTTGCCATCGAAGCGCCGAACTTGCGCGCTCAGGTATTCCTGTTCGAACCGCTCGCGCGCCTCGCGCAGCGGCAATGTCATAATTTCGCCGTTACGTTCCGGCGTCGGGATGTCGTCGACCATGCCGAGAACCTCGTGCGGCAGGCAATCTGCGGTGATTGCGAGGCCGGGCTCATTCTTCGAAAGAATCAGCATGCGTTCGATGACGTTGCGTAATTCCCGCACGTTGCCGGGCCAGTCGTAGCTTTCCAGCGCCGACAGAGTATCGCGGGCCATGTCGCGAAACGGATGACCGGCGATTTCGCAGGCGCGTCGAAGAAAGTGGCTCGCCAGCGGCTGGATGTCTTCGCGCCGGGCGTTCAACGGCGGCACGGCGATCGGTACGACATTGAGCCGATAATAGAGATCCTCGCGAAAATGCCCCGCGGCGATCTCTTTGGCGAGATCCTTGGTCGTCGTCGCTATGACTCGGACATCAACCGCGACTTGGGTCGCGCCGCCGACCCGACGAAACACCTGCTCCTGCAACGCCCGAACGATTTTGCCCTGGGTTTCGAGCGGCATGTCGGCGATCTCGTCGAGCAGCAGGCTGCCCTTGTGGGCTGCCTCGAAAGTACCGATCTTGCGCTCGGGGCCGGACGACTCGATGCCGAACAATTCTTCTTCCATGCTGTTCGGCGCCATCGTTGCGCAGTTGACGACTACGAACGGGTGGCCACGGCGCGGCGAACGCTCGTGGATCAGCCTGGCGACGACTTCCTTGCCCGAGCCGGCAGCGCCGTGGATCAACACCCGGCTGTTCGTCGCGGCCACCTTGTCGACGGTCTGTTCGAGATCGCGCACCGCCTTAGATTTGCCGATCAGCTTCGGCTCGGCGTCCGTGCGCAGGCGCAATTCCTCGTTCTCCCGTCGGAGCCGGGCGGCCTCGATGGCGCGCTCGACCATTAGAATCAGCCGGTCCGCCTTGAACGGCTTCTCGATGAAATCGTAGGCGCCGTTCTTGATCGCCGTGACAGCCGTTTCGATGGTGCCGTGACCGCTCATCATCAGTACAGGCAGTGATGGATGATGGCGTTTTATCTCCTGCAGGATTCCCAGGCCGTCAAGGGCGCTGCCCTGCAACCAAATATCGAGCAGGACGAGATTTGGGCGCCTGGCCTCGACCGCGGCCAGGGCGTCCTTGCTGTTGGCCGCCTCGCGCGTGTCGAAGCCTTCATCCTGAAGGATGCCGGACGTCAGCATCCGAATGTCGGCCTCATCGTCGACTATGAGGATTTCGCCAGCCACTTCGCGTTTTCCCGCCTAGTTCGTGCCGGTGCCGAGTGTTACGGCCGCCTGCATTGCCGTTTGCTCGCCGTCCGGATTTCCGCCATCCGAACCGTCCTTGGCCTCGGCACTGATGGCGATAACCAGCGTAACTTTGGCGCCCTCGGGTTCGCGTGATTCCAGTATCAGACTGCCCCGGTGGTCTTCCATGATCTTGCGAACGATGGCCAATCCCAGGCCCGTGCCCTTTTCGCGCGTCGTCACGTAGGGTTCGGTCAGTCGCTCGCGGTCCGCAGGCAGGCCCCTGCCGTTGTCTTCGACCACGACCCGGACTTCGTCAAGCATGTCGCCGTCAGCGCCCCGTCCGGCACCGAAACACAACGTCACGCCGATCCAACCGGCACCGTGCGCGAGATCGTTGGAGGCAATCCGCGCCTCGACCGATTCGGCCGCGTTCTTCAGGATGTTGGTGAGCGCACCAGAGATCTGGCGGCTGTCGCAGCGCACCGTCACCGGTTCATCCGGCAGGGTCAATTCGACTTTGATATCAGGGTTGCGATTGCGCTCCAGGAACACCGTTTCGCGGCAAATGTTGGTTAGATTCTCCTGTCGCATGGTCGGCTGCGGCATGCGCGCGAAGGCCGAGAATTCGTCGACCATGCGGCCGATGTCTTCGACCTGACGAACGATCGTGTCGGTACAAGTCCGGAACGTGTCGGGGTCGCTTTTGATCTCGTCCTGGTACTTGCGCCGCAGCCGCTCGGCAGAGAGCTGGATCGGGGTCAGCGGGTTCTTGATCTCGTGCGCGATGCGGCGCGCGACGTCGGCCCAGGCGGCCTTGCGTTGGGCGGACAACAGTTCGGTCACGTCGTCGAAGGTGACGACGTAGCCGATCACTTCCGATTGCAGGGTTTCGCTGGTGATCCGCGTCAGCAGCGTGCACATGCCGTCACGCCGCATCAGCGAAATTTCCGCCTGATGCGTGCGATGCGGCGATTGCAGTGCCGCCACCAGCAGTTCCGCCATCTCCGGCACCACGTCGGCGAACGATTCACCGATACGCTCGCTCATCTCGAGGCTGAGGAGTTCGGATGCGGATCGGTTCGGCAGATAGACACGTCCCTCAGGATCAAGGCCGACGACGCCGGCGGAAACACCGGTCAGGACCGTTTCGGTGAAGCGCCGGCGCGCATCTAGTTCACGGTTCGCCTCGATCAAGCCACGCTGTTGCGCCTGCAACTGAGCGGTCATGTTGTTGAAGGCGTGGCCGAGGCGACCAATTTCGTCGCTCTCCGCGCTCGCCTCGACACGGACGTTGAGATTGCCGTCGCTGATCTCGCGCGCCGCACCGATCAGGTCGCTGATCGGCCGCGCCAACTGGCGTGCCACCGTTAGGCCGACCCAACCAGCCGCAAGCAGCAAAAGCAATGCGACCATGACGAAAATGATGATGAAGCTGACCTGGATGCCGCTGCGTTCGCTTTCCATCTTCTTGTAGGCGTTGAGCGCGCGCTGAATGCGGTCGATGTGGCTCATCACGCGCGGGTCGACCAAGCGCTCGACCAGCAGATAGGCGTCGACGAAGCGGTTGAGCTTGATCAACGCGCGCAGGCGTTCCTCGTTTTTCGAGTCGATCACCGCGATGAACCCCTGGTCGGCCCGTGCAATGGCCTCGACCGGCAGGTTCTCGATATCCGGCAGCAGACTGAAGCGCGCCCGGGCGATGACCTGTCCGGCGCCGTCCAACACCGCCGCTTCCGAGAGCGAGCGCAGCGCCGCCTGCGCCGAGAGTTCGTCGTTAAAGACGGACCGGCTGCGCATCAGCAACGGCGCATTCTGGTTGAGATCGTTCGCCAGCGCGAAGGCGTCGGTCTCGATCTTGGTGCGATGCTCGATCTGATAGGCCTTGGCGACCCACTCCGCCTCGGTCAGCGCCATGCGGACACGATCCGAGAACCAGCCCTGCATGCCGAAATTCAGGAACAATGCGGAAAACACGACGACCAGGATACCCGGCGTCACGGCGACCAGACTGAACAACAGGACCAAGCGTACCTGCAAATCCGAACCGGCCGCGCCACGCCGGCGTTCCATCCAGATCTGCACCAATCGGCGCACGACCACGACCGCGAGCATCAGCAGCAGGATGCCGTCGACATAAAGCAGCGTCAGTACGGTCTCGATGTCGTAGGCGCGGCCCGACGGCCCGGTCAGGCTGAGGACGGTGGCGACACCCGAAATAGCGGCCGCGGCGGCAAGACCGAACGCCGTCTTGCGGCTGGTCATGAACCGGCGCGCGACAGCAAGCATCATTTCCGTTGTCGCGCCGGGTTCGCTCATCGCCCGCCTCTGATCACCGGTATCTCCAGGTCCTTGATCTTCTTGCGCAACGTGTTGCGGTTGAGGCCCAGCACCTGCGCGGCCCGGACCTGGTTGCCACGCGTCGCCTGTAACGTAAGGGTAATCAGCGGTTTCTCGATTTCCTTGAGGACGCGGTCGTAGAGGCCGTTCGCCGGCAGGTCGTTCTGATGCGCGGCGAAATAGGACTCGAGGTGGCGCTCGACCGACCCGGACAGCCCGTCATCCTGCGAGTCCAATCCGGCGCTACGCGAAGACTGGCCACGGTCGGCGAGTTCGCGCTCGACGATGGCCAACGAAATGGTCTCTTCGGCGTAGAGCGCGGCGAGACGCTGCACCAGGTTTTCCAGCTCGCGCACGTTGCCGGGCCAGGAATGCCGGCTCAGTCGTTCCAGCGCCGCATTGTCGATGGTCTTTCAGGGCAGGCCGGCATTCTTGGCGCGCGCCAGGAAATGGCGCACCAGTTCGGGGATATCCTGGGTGCGGTCACGCAGCGGCGGCAGCCTCAGCGGCACGACGTTCAGGCGGAAGAACAGGTCTTCGCGGAAAAGACCCTGGCGGATCAATTGCTTGAGGTCATGATGGGTCGCCGCGATGATTCGCGAGTCGGCATTGATCGGCGTGTGGCCACCGACGGTGGTGAACTCGCCTTCCTGCAACACGCGTAACAAACGTGTCTGCGCCTCCATCGGCATGTCGCCGATCTCGTCGAGGAAAAGCGTTCCGCCCTTGGCCTGCTCGAACCGGCCCGTGGTCCGTGCCGTGGCCCCGGTGAAAGCCCCCTTCTCGTGGCCGAACAGCTCACTCTCGATCAGTTCGCGCGGAATCGCCGCCATGTTGACGGCAACGAACGGTCCGCGCTTGCGCTTGCCATAGTCGTGTAGCGCGCGCGTCACCAGTTCCTTGCCTGTACCAGACTCGCCGGTGATCATCACCGTCAGGTCCGTCGGCATCAGCCGGGCCAGGGTTCGATACACTGCCTGCATGGCCGCCGAGCGGCCGATCAGCGGCAGCGTTTCCTCGAGATCATCCGGCGAGGTCGATGCCGAGGCGTCGGAAACGTTTTCGAGCCCCCTCTTAACGATCGACACTAATTCATTGATATCGAAAGGTTTTGGAAGGTATTCAAAAGCTCCGCGTTCGGTCGCCTTGACCGCCGTGTGCAGGGTCGTTTGCGCGCTCATGACGACGATGCGCAAATCCTGGCGGATGCGCCGAATGCGCGGGATCAGATCAAGACCGTTCTCGTCAGGCATAATCACGTCGGTGATGACGAGATCGCCAAGTCCCTCCTCGACCCACTTCCAAAGCATGGCGGCCGTGCCTGTCGCCTTGACCTCGAAGCCGGCGCGGGTCAAAGCCTGGGTCACCACGGTCCGGATTGCGGCATCGTCATCGGCAAGCAGGATGGTCGGCGACGCCATGTTCAGTCTCCCTCGTCGCGTTCTTCGTACATGGGCAGCAACACCTTGAAGACGGTGCGCTTAGGCTCGCTTTCGTACTCGATGATGCCGCCGTGCGCCTGTACGATCTGCGCCACCAACGCGAGGCCGAGCCCGGTCCCGTTAATCTTGTTGGTGACGAAGGGGTCAAACAGGTAGGGCCGGATGTCCTCGGAAATGCCGGCACCGTTGTCGATGACACTAACCACCAGCGGCAATTGCACGCGGTCGCGGCTGCCCGGGCTGGCGATGCGGATACCGTGGCGATAAGCCGTTTCCAGCATGATTTCGCCGCCGTTTTCGGGAACCGCCTCGGCGGCGTTCTTGCCCAGATTCAGAAACACCTGCACCAACTGGTCGCGGTCGCCGCGTACCGACGGTAGCGACGGATCGAAATTGGTGACGATGCGGATGCCGCGCCCGAAGCCGTTGCGCGCGATCTGATGCACGTGGTCGAGCACCTGGTGGATGTTGACCGCGTTCCGGCGTAGCGAGACGCCGTCGGTAAACAGGCCCATGCGGTCGACGAGCGCGCAGATACGGTCGACTTCGTCGCGGATCAGGCCCGTCAATGCCCGATTTTCGATGTCGAGACTGTCATCAAGCAACTGCGCAGCGCCGCGAATGCCGGAAAGCGGGTTCTTCACTTCGTGCGCCAGCAGCGATGCCATCGCCGTCACAGACCGCGCCGCGCCGCGATGCGAGAGTTGCCGGTCAATCTTGTCGGCGATGGAGCGTGGGAACAGCGTTACGACGACGAACCCTGGCCGGTCGCTGACTGGCGTGGCATGCAGATTGACGAAATGGCGGCCGATGCGTGGCGTCTCGATGGTGATATCGTACTCGGAAACTGCCTGGTGGCCGTCGCGCGCCTGGGCGATCAAGGCGAACAAGGGGCTGTCGGGCGGTAGGAACGTATCGAGCGGGCGGTTGAGCAAATGCCCGGCGCTGGCCTGGAAGAACTGCTCGCCGGCCGCATTGATGGAGCGCAGCCGGTCATAGCCGTCGACCGCGATGACGGAAGCCGTCAGCGCGTTCAGGATCTGATCCGCGCCGACTATCTTGTCCTTGCGCCCGGCAGGCCAGGTTTCGACGGGCACCCCGGAATTCATGCCGCATCCCTCTCGCAGAGCGGATCGTAGAAGCGGTGCGCAAGTTCGCGTACTTCACCCGGATCGGTCGGCTGAAAGACTTGCGCACGAAACTCAGCGGAATTCGGCAACCCCTTGGAATACCAACCAATATGCTTGCGCGCGATCTTCACGCCGTTGTCCACGCCGTAGTGGCTTAGGATGGCGTCGAAATGATCGAGCAGGATGTCGCGCTGATCGACAATGGCCGGGTCGACGAGCTTCTTGCCGGTAGCCAGGAAATGTCGGATCTGGTTGAGGAACCACGGCCGGCCATAGGTGCCGCGCCCGACCAGCACGCCATCGGCGCCGGAGGCCGCCAACAGGTCGCGCGCGTCCTCCTCGGTGTTGACGTCGCCGTTGCCGAACACCGGAATGCCGACCGCCGCCTTGACCTCGCCGATGAAGTTCCAGTCAGCCCGCCCCTTGTAGAACTGGCAGCGCGTGCGGCCATGCACGGCAAGCGCCCGGATGCCGCTCGCTTCGGCGATTTTCGCCAAGGCCGGGGCGTTGCGGCTGTTGTCGTCCCAACCGGTTCGCATCTTCAGCGTCACCGGCACCTTGACCGCGCCGACGACGGCCTCGAGAATGCGCGCCGCCTTCAATTCGTCCCGCATCAGCGCCGAACCGGCGTAACCGTTGGTGACCTTCTTGGCCGGGCATCCCATGTTGATGTCGATGATGGCGGCGCCACGATCCTCGTTCAACCGCGCGGCTTCCGCCATGACCTCGGGCTCGCAGCCCGCCAGCTGTACGGAAATCGGCTGCTCATCGGCCTCGTGGGTGGCCATTCGCATGGTCCGGCGCGCGGCGTGGATCATGGCACGGCTGGCGATCATCTCGGATACCACAAGCCCGGCGCCGCAGCGCTTGACGAGACGACGGTACGGCATATCGGTAACGCCTGACATAGGCGCTAACACAATCGGATTTTCGATAGTGACAGGACCGATCTGCACCGGTCGGAGATTAGCAGGCCCCAAGTTTCGCGCTCCTAACGCTCATCCCCCAAATTTTGCCCATTTACTAGGCATAAGTGCCGACAAACGCAAGCAAAGCCTGTATGATGAGGCCTTAAAAACGTGCGTCAGGCGAGCAGAACATCGGTCACGAACTTGACGCCCGGGTATCCGAGGGTCAGCAACAGGTAGGCCGCCAGCGCCCATCGCGCCACTTTGCGCCCGCGCAACCCTGTGCGGAAATGAACCAGCAGCAATCCAGCGATCAACACGAACGCGGTTATCGTCAGAATGGTCTTGTGATCCAGGGCGAGCAGAGTGTGGGTTTCAACGTAGCGCAACGCCGTACCGGACATCAGCCCGCCCGCCAACACGGCCTCGCCGGCCATCAGCAGGCGCACCATCAACCGGTCGCAGGCCGTGACCGAGGGCAGCGCATGCGTCAGGCGGCCAGGATGCTTGGTCTTGAGCGAGCGTTCCTGCACCAGCGCGGCGAGCGCCGCGACTGCGGCAATCGTCACCAACCCGTAGGTCGCGACGGAAACCGCGATGTGAACGGCGACCAGCGTGCCGGGCCCATGGCTCAACGGACGGGCGCCTTCGTGGCCGGTCCAAATCGTCGCCAACGCGCCGATCAGCCAGACCGTCGGGGCCAACAACGGGCCGAGCCGCCAGGCATCGGCATCGAAAAGCGCCAGCGCGATGAAAAACGCCATGGTCACCGCCGCAGTCACCCATAACGCGGCGCCGAAATCGGTGCGCCACGCCGGCGCGAACGAAACCGCGACCCAAAGCACCGGGCCGACCAGGGCCGCCAGCAACGCGAGCCACAGCAACCGGTCCTGGCCAACGGTCCGCCACAACCCGAGGAACGCCGCCGGCGTCCATGTCGCCCGGGCCATCACATCGAGTGCG
>JAYNJY010000092.1:8721-11076 GCA_038110665.1 Rhodospirillaceae bacterium
TGCGGAAACGGAATTCATCATGAGGTCATTCACCGTCGGTCTATCGCCTTCGGGTAGGCCGCACCATGCCCGCGTCTTGAAGCCGAAGCAAGTCCGATCCGCCCGCCAAAGCGGCTTCTACGGTTGGCAGAGCGGCGCCCGGGCACTAATGTCCTTCGGAAATTACCGGGGCGCGCCGCGATCCCGGATCAAACGCCGCGAGGGACGAAATTTGAGCGGAACCATCGCCCTCATCGTCGGCGCCGGCCGGGGCAACCGGTTCGGCGGAGACGTGCCGAAACAGTATTGCGAGCTCGACGGCGAGCCGTTACTGCGTCTTACCCTGCGCGCCTTTCTCGATCATCCGGGCATCGACCAGGTGCAACCGGTGATTCACCCCGAAGACATTGACCTCTTCCGCGCCGCGGCGACCGGCCTGGCCGTCCGCGAACCGGTATCGGGCGGCGGAACCCGCCAGGATTCGGTGCGGCTGGGCCTGGAAAGCGTCGCCGGGACAGATCCCGACCTCGTCCTCGTCCACGACGCTGCGCGGCCGTTCGTATCCACAGCCGTCATCACGCGCGTGCTGGAGGCGTTGAAAACCCACGCCGGGGCCATTCCGGCACTCATCGTCACCGATACCCTGAAACGCGCCGCCGATGGCGATAACCGCGCTATCGGCGAGACGGTGCCGCGTGACGGGCTCTGGCGGGCGCAAACCCCACAAGGGTTCCGTTTCGCCGAACTGCTGGCGGCGCATCGGAACGCCATGGGCGAAGCCCTGACCGACGACGCCGCCGTCGCCGAACGCCACGGGCTCACGGTCGCCATCGTCGAAGGAAGCGAGGAGAACGTGAAGATCACCACCGCAGACGACCTCAAAAAGGCGCAAACGCAGGCGTTCCGCTACCAAACCGGCATGGGTTTCGATGTCCATGCCTTCGGTGATGGCGACCACGTCTATCTTTGCGGCCATCGCATCACGCTCGATCACGGGCTCGTCGGCCATTCGGACGCCGATGTCGGTCTCCACGCCGTAACCGACGCCGTGCTTGGTGCAATCGCCGCTGGCGACATCGGCGACCACTTCCCGCCGTCCGATCCGCAATGGAAGGGCGCGCCGTCAGACATGTTCCTGGCCCATGCCGCGAAGCTGGTGGCGGAAGCCGGTGGCGAGATCGTCAATGTCGACGTCACCTTGATCTGCGAGCGGCCCAAGATCGGGCCACACCGGGATGCCATGCGCCGGCGCTTGGCCAAAATAATTGGGATCGATCAGGAACGTGTCAGCATCAAGGCGACAACTACGGAAAAGCTTGGTTTTACGGGTCGCGGCGAGGGAATTGCGGCGCAAGCGATCACATGTGTGCGCTTAAGAGACGTATCGGCCCGTTAGGAATTGCGATGAAATTGGAACCGGTTAATATTGTCGCAAATTTTGTTACAGGACAGTCCCGAGGGGTTGGCGGCAGCTAGTTTTGCTGGTCCTAACATGCTGATGAACAAACTCGACTTCACCGATGTTGACGTCTTCATCGTAGACAACGATCTGAACACCCGTCAGAGCGTCAAAAACATCCTGCACAACAACGGCTATCGTGAAATCCGGCTCGGCCGCAGCCTGGACAACGTGCGCGAAGTCCTCGACAAATCCATGCCGGACCTCCTAATCTGCTCCTGCGACCTGCCGGACGGCGATTTTCTCAGCTATATCCGCGAGATCCGCCAGGGATCGTCGGGCGACAATCCGTTCCTGCCGATCATCACCCTGGTCGAGACGCCGACACCCGAACTGGTCTCGCGGATCATCGAGTCCGGCACCGACACGGTGATCGCCAAGCCGATCTCGACGGCGCAGTTGCTCGACCGCATCGACGATATCATTGACGCACGCAAGAAGTTCGTGGTTTCCGATAGCTACGTCGGTCCGGCCCGGCGCAAGGACCAGGCATTGCGCGGCGTTGATGCGCCGAACCTGCTGCGCGCCAAGGCAGAGGGTCAGAAACTCAGCTTCGCCGAGATCGAGCAGATGATCCACGGCGCGCTCGGCAAGATGAAATCGCTCAAGGTCGACGTGCTCGGCACGCAAATCTCGTCGCATATCACCAATCTTGTGCCGATGCTGGAACGCTCCGGACGGCTCGATCCGACCATTCGCCAAGAACTGCTCGGCCTGCTCGACATCACGGACAATTCCAAGGAAAAGCTGGCCGGCACGGCCTACGAACACGTCGTCGAGCTTTGCGATTCCATCGGCAACGTCGCCAGCGCCATCCTGGCAGCCCGCGGCGGCATGCCCGACCCGCGCGACATCAAGCTTCTGAAGCCGTTATCGCAGGCGGTCCAGGCCTGTTTCAGCGGCGCGATCACCAACGC
>JAYNJY010000093.1:0-6323 GCA_038110665.1 Rhodospirillaceae bacterium
ATCCTGCCTGCTTGAAGGCCGCGATGCTACTGATGTAAATCCCAACTGTCAGAAACTCTTTAGTTTGGCCAATACCAGCTTAGAGTGACTATAGTTGGCCAAGTCCGCGAAGGTTTGCAGACGGTCAATTGTCGCCGGAAGCGACCTATTCAATTCCCAATCGGCGCTTTAGATGCGGCGGCGGCTCGATGTTCCGGTCCCAGGCCGGTGTTCCGGGCAGGCGATGTCCCAAAGCGAGTCGTCGGAGTATTTGTTGAGTTCGATCTTTTCAGAAGGGTCGATGAGTTGGCCGCCACCCAATCCTCGACGCTCATCTCCTCCCGCCTGCGACCACCGACAAACATCTGGCCCGATTGCATTTCCGCCAGCGGTCACCTTGTTTGGAAGGCGCAGGAGTTGTCCAGCAAACTTCTTCAATGCCTCGTTGTCGCGGGGATAACCAACGACCAATTCACCCCATCCCAGCAATGGCAGATCGAAAGACCATTTTTTCGAAGGGTCCAGTCATTCCCACTTCGAGCGCCATAAATCGAAACGAACGTGTGGGCGGACCATTAAGCTCCTCATTTCAGCATTTATTTTCCATTGCTTCTCTTGTCCCGGTGATGGCAAACAAATACTCGTTTCCGAATCCCGGTCATGCGCGATACTCGGGAGGAATGAAACTTCGTTGTCACCGTCATCAACGCTCTGTCCAAGGAACAACACGCCGGGACAAAACTCGCGAATGACCCTACTGAACGCGAGTTCGTCCCGGTCAGTGAAGACGACGACCTTACGTCGGAAGAAGGTCTCGCGACCAATTCGATGTGCCAAAGTGAGAATGGTACACTTCTACCTCCCCCCATCAAAACGCATGTTACGTTTTAATTGGGCACCTTTTGGAATCAAATAGATATGTGCGTCTTTCTCTGCACGCCAAATTCGCTCAGCGGCATCCAAGCGTTCCATCATTTGCGCCGTCGGCGGGCATAGCCTATTTTTTCAACGGAAGCACGACCGGCGTTTCTTCCGGCTTTTTCTGGCTGACCTCGAACAGCACTTCGCATTGGACCTTGTCGAACGTCGGAACAGAATTTCGGTCCCGAAGAGTTCTGAAATTGTCCATAAAAGTTTCGTAAATTCAGTCGTGATTCTCCGGCCGGGCGGGTGTTACATTCATTCTCTCGGCCACGTCACGGGAGGTCTGGAAATGGCTTATACGTTGGATCAATTCGCGAGCGACTGTCACGACGCGCTCAAGGCCGAACCGGGGCCTGCCGGCCGCGAGAAGGTGCGCCAGTGCTTGGAGCGCGCGCTCAAGGACAAGGATTTCGTCGCCAAGCACCTGGGACCCCAGATCACCAAGGCGCGCGACATCATCTACGAGGATCCCGAGCTCAAGTTCTGCATCTGCGCCCACGTCTACGAGGGCGCCAAGCACGGCGACCCGCACGACCACGGGCCGACCTGGGCGATCTACGGCCAGGCCGTCGGCGAGACCCAGATGACCGATTGGAAGATCGTCTCCCCGCCGCAGGGCGAAAAACCCGGCAAGGTCGAGAAGGTCAAGAGTTACCGCTTGAGGCCCGGCGACGCGCACCTCTACGAGCCCGGTGCCGTGCACGCGCCGCTGCGCGAGGGCCCGACCCGGCTGATCCGCATCGAGGGTGTCAACTGCGACACCATCAAGCGCACGCCGCTCGAAGCGGCCTAAACGCGCCGAATGCCGTTCAGGCGGTGCCGTCGTCCTTTGGCGGCACCAGCTTGAGCGACGCAGAATTCATGCAATAGCGCAGCCCCGTCGGCGCCGGCCCGTCCGGGAAGACGTGGCCGAGATGCGCGTCGCAGCGCGCGCATAGCACTTCGGTCCGGCGCATGAAGAAGCTGACATCGGTCGCCTCGGCGATGGCCGCTTCGGCGACGGGCTTGAAGAAGCTTGGCCAGCCGGTCCCGGAATCGAACTTGGCCTCGGCATCGAACAATGGGTTGCCGCAACAGATGCAGACGTAGGTACCCGGGTCCTTGCACTTGTCGTACTTGCCCGTGAAGGCGCGCTCGGTGCCCTTTTGGCGGGTAACCTTGTACTGCTCGGGCGTCAGCTGCTGACGCCATTCGGTGTCGGTCTTGGTGATCTTGTCCATGTCTGCCTCGCTCCGCCGGCGTTTCGCGGTTTCGCCTAATGATATGGAACCGCGAGCCGGCTTGCGCAAGATCGGCGCGAACCACTAGGCTGTCGGTCAGGCTAGGGGAGGTGCCGTCGTGGCATCGGACAACCAACGATAAGCGCTCGAACGCGAGATCATCAGGCTCTTCGACAACATCCAGCGCATCAAGCGCGAGCTCGCCTCGATCAAGCTTCCGAAGGCCGAGCAGGACATGCTCGGCTCCGTCGCCGATCAGCTTGCCGCCATCGCCGAGAAAACCACCGAGGCGGTGAACGAGATCATGTCCGCGACCGAGGCCATCAACGCCGTCAACCAGGACCTCATGAAGCAGGTCCAGTTCGGCGGCGCGCGCGACTATTTCACCAAGATCGACAACGGCGTCGGCCGCATCTTCGAGGCCTGCTCGTTCCATGACATCACCGGCCAGCGCCTGAGCCGGATCGTGCGCACCATCAACGCCATCGAGGGCGAGCTCAACTCCCTGGTGGTGATCGTCGGCAAGGATTCCATCGCCGCGCTGCCGGTGGCGACCGAAACGCTCTCCAGGATGGACGGCGACGTCGAGCTGGCCGACCCGCAGCTTGCCGACCAGGGCATGAACCAGGACGACATCGACAAGCTGTTCGGCTGATCCCGCGGCGAGACGGCGCCGGCCGTCAAATCTCGCCTTTCCATCGCAACCCTTACTCACTACATATCTGGTATCGTTTCCGGGCGCAGGTGGCAGGCCGATGGATCATTCCCTGATCGTGGTTCTCGTGCTCGTCGGCACCGCGGCGGTGGCGTTCGAGGTCGGGATTTCCAGCGCGATTCTCGAGATTCTCGCTGGCATCCTGCTCGCCGTCTTCATCGTCGACCTGCCGACCCTCGACTGGCTCAGCTTTCTCGCCAACCTCGGCATGCTGACGCTGATGTTCCTGGTCGGCTTCGAGGTCGACGTCGACCGCCTGCGCGAAACCTGGCGGACCAGCGTGATCGTCGGCGTCTGTGCGTTGGCCGCGCCGATGGCGGGGGTGCTCGCCGTCGGGTTGTGCTGGCTCGACCTCGCGCCGAAGACGGCCGGGCTGCTCGCCATCGGGCTTTCGACCACGTCGCTGGCGCTGGTCTACCAGGTGCTGCGCGAGCGCGGCATGCTGTCGACGCCGTCCGGCCAGGTCATTCTCGCCGCGGCTTCCGTCGTCGACGTGCTGAGCATGATCCTGCTGGCGCTGGTCATGGGCGATGTCGGCTGGGGCACGGCGATCTTCCTGATCGTCGTGGTGCCGACGGTGCTCGGCCTGCCGCGTCTCGGCAAGTGGATCTTCCGGCGCTACAAGGGCTCGCTAGTCGAGTTCGAGCTGCGCTTCCTCCTCGTCATCCTGATCGGCCTCGGCGTGATGGCCGAAAAGATCGGCGGCCTGCATCCGGCGATCGTCGCCTTCGCGCTCGGCGTCATCATGTCCGAGGTGATGGAGGAGCACGAGGAACTCGAACAGAAGCTCAAGGGCGTCGTGTTCAGCCTGTTCGCGCCGGTGTTCTTCCTGCACGCCGGCCTGCAGATCGACGTCCGGCTGCTGACGCCGGAGCTGTTCGGCATCGTCGCGGTGCTGCTGGTCGTGGCGTGGGGGCTCAAATACGTCGGCGCGGCGGTGCCGTTCCGCTTGCTGATGAAGGAGCCGGGCCATATCGCCGGGCTGGTGTTCAACTACCGCTTGAGCTTCGGCGTCATCACCGCGACCGTCGGCCTGCACAGCGGCATCCTCGGCGAGGACCTCTACGCCGTGATCCTCATGGTGATCGTCGGCAGTGCCGTGGTGCCGGCGCTACTGTTGCGCCAGAAACCCGCCGAAATCGACTGAGGCGCCGGCCTCAGCCTATTTGCCGGCCCATGGTGTAGAACTCGTCGTTTGGCCGCATGTTGGTCATGTTGGCGAGCCGGTTGCTCATGCCGAAGAACGCCGAGATCGCGCCGATGTCCCAGATTTCGTCGTCACTGAAGCCGTGGCCGCGCAAGGTTTCGAAATCCACGTCGACGATCTCGTGCGCGCGAAGCGAAACCTTCATGGCGTAATCGAGCATCGCCTTCTGTTTGTCGGTGATGTCGGCCTTGCGGTAGTTGATCGCGACCTGGTCGGCGACGAGCGGGCTCTTGGCGCGGATGCGATCAACTTTATTTGTATACTTAAATATACCTTTAGGACGGTCCGGCCCGGTTTGCCAAGTGTCGCCAGGACCGTGCGGCGTCGACGACGCTGTCCTCGCCGTACATCTTGAGGACCTTCTGTTCGCCGATGAGATCGCGGATTGAACGTTCCAACATGATCGTGCCCTCCCTTTTCGGGTTGATGCCTTTCGGGCTACGGGAAAAGTCTATTCCGGCGGGATCGATCGGGCGTTGATCCTGGTCAATCGCGGGTGGCGAGCGGCGGCAACAATCCGATGCGCGCGGGCGCGGCCTCGCCGGCGATGTCGAGGGCGAAGCCGCCGTCGGCGATCATGCGTTCGATCTCTCCGGGCGCACGCTCGACGTAGCCCATGGCAACCGCGCGGCCGAGCGTGTGGCCGAAGGCGGCGGACGTCACCTGGCCGACTGGCTTGCCGGCGTGCAGGATCGGCTCGCCGCCGATCGGGTACGCGTTCGCGTCTTCGAGCACGATATGGACGAGCCGCCGCTTGAGCCCGGCGTCGCGCAGCGCGACGAGCGCGTCCCGGCCGATGAAGCCGTCCGGCTTGCCGAGCCGGATCGCGCTCTCGAGCCCGGCTTCGAGCGCGTTGTCGCCGGCGCCCATGTCGTGGCCCCAGGCGCGAAAGCCGCGTTCGATCCTAAGCCCGGCAAGTGCCAACGTGCCGCCCTGGCGAAGGCCGAATTCGGTGCCGGCGTCGGTCAGCGTTTCGAAGACGTGCGCCGCGAACTCCGCCGCCACGAACAACTCGAAGCCGTCTTCGCCGCTATAGGACAAGCGCGCCGCGCGGACCATGGCATAACCGAGTTCAATCTCGCGCTGCCGGTAGCGCGGAAAGGCGCCGGCGTCGAAATCGGCCGGGCTGACATGCGCCATCAATGCGGCTGCGTGCGGCCCGGCGACGGCGAGCACGGCATGGGCCGAAGTCACGTCGGTGACGACGGCCCGGGTTTCACCGGCATCGGCCATGCGGCGCCGGAGCCAGGCCTTGAGGCGCGACTCGGTGCCGGTGCCGGCGACCAGCAGGAAAGTGTCTTCGGCAAGTCGCAGCACCGTCATCTCGGCCTCGACGCCGCCGCGCTCGTTCAGTATCAGCGTGTAGACGACGCGGTCCGGCGCAACGTCGAGGTCGTTCGAGCAGAGCCGTTGCAGCAGACGGCGCGCGCCCGGCCCCTCGACACGGAACTTGGCGAAGCTCGATTGGTCGAACAACGCTGCGGCGCTTCGCGCCGCTAGGTGTTCGGCGCGGACGGCCTCGAACCAGGGCGGCCGGCCGAAGCTCGATTCGTGCCGGATGGTTTCGCCGGCGGGCACGAAATATTCCGGCCGTTCCCAGCCGGCGCGGACGCCGAAGCTGGCGCCGTGACCAGCGAGTGCCGCGTGCACCGGCGAGCGGCGCAGCGCGCGCGCGGTCGCCGGCCGGCGGCCCGGATAGCTGACCGCATAATGCAGGCCGAGTTCCTCGGGGATGCGCTCGTGGAGCGCCTTCAAATTGCCCTGGAACGGCGCGAAGCGGCGCGCGTCGACTTCTGAGAGGTCCATGGTCGGGCGGCCTTCGACGATCCATTCCGCCAGCGCCCGCCCGGCGCCGCCGCCGGACGCGACGCCGACCGAGTTCATGCCACAGCCGAGATAGAAGCCGTCGAGTTCCGGGCTCTCGCCGAGGATGAAGTTGCCGTCCGGCGTGAAGCTCTCGGGGCCGTTCAGCAGCATGCGCGCACCGGTTTCGGCCAAGGCCGGGATGCGGTGGATGGCGTTCTCGAGCATGGGTTCGAAATGATCCCAGTCCTCGTTCAAGAGGTCGAAGGCGAAGTCGTTGGGCAGCTTCTCCAGCGGCAGCGGCCTGGCGTCGGGCTCGAAGCAGCCGACCAGGAGCCCGCCGACCTCGTCGCGGATGTAGAGGTGGCCGTCGTGATCGGAGAGGGTCGGCAAATGGCCCTGAATTCCCAGTGGTTGGGTCTGCAGGTAGAAGTGCTCGGAGGGGGAGAGCGGGGGGGTGGGGGCGGGGGGGGGG
>JAYNJY010000093.1:6333-11048 GCA_038110665.1 Rhodospirillaceae bacterium
CCCCGCCCGGCCCCTCCCCGCCCCCGCCCCTCCAGTCCCATTGGTTCGGTCAGCAAGTAGAAGTGCTCGCAGGCGTAGAGCGGCGCGGTGACGCCGGCGAGTGCGGCCACCTGCCGGCTCCAGAGCCCGGCGGTCAGGGCGACCGCCTGGCAGGCGATGCGGGCCTTGTCGGTCAGGACGGCGCTGACGCGCCCGCCCGTCTTCTCGAAGCCGGTAACCGGCGTATCCTCGAACACCCGCACGCCCATTTTTCTGGCGCCCTTGATCAGGGCCGCGCAGACGTCCGACGGATTAACCCGCCCGTCGGCCGCGGCATAGACGGCACCGACGAGATCGTCGGTGCGGATCAGCGGCCACAGACGCCCGGCCTCCTCGGGGCCGATGACTTCCGCCTCCAACCCGAACAATCGCGCCAGCGCCGCCTGGCGCTTGATGTGGGTGAAGCGGTCCGCGTTGGTGGCGAGGCTGAGGCTGCCTTTCGAGATCCAGCCGGTGGCCTGGCCGGTCTCGGCCTCGAGCGACTGGTAAAGCTCGGCGGAATGACGGATCAGCCGGGTCAGGTTGGCGCTGGAGCGGAGCTGGCGTACCTGTGCCGCCGAATGCCAGGTAGTGCCGCAGGTGAGCTGCTTGCGCTCGAGCAGCACGACGTCCTTCTTGCCGGCCTTGGCGAGGTGGTATGCGGTCGAGCACCCCATGATGCCGCCGCCAATGACGACGACGCTGGCTTCCCCCGGCAAGTCGGACATGGCACTGGTTCCCGTGTGTTCGAGTGGTGGTCCAATATCAGCCTATTGCACCATTTGATGCAATAACGAAACATATGTTTCGGCAGCGATGCGCGCCCGGCTTTTACGCCTGCGCCCGCATGGTGTAAGAAACGCATGTCAGGCGGGAGGTGCATTTGTCCTACGAGATCAGGCCGCTGGCGCCGGGGTTCGGCGCGGAAGTGTTCGGCGTCGATCTGGCGCGCGATGGCGGGGACAATCTCGCCGGCGCGCTCGTCGGCGCCTGGCGCGACGCCGGCGGGCTCCTGGTCATTCACGACCAGGACATTTCGACCGAAGACCACATCCGCTTCGCCGGCCGCTTCGGCCCGCTGTTCGGCGCCGCCGGCGAGGCGCCGCTGCAGGATACCGTCAGCCGCTACATCCACCCCGACTTCCCGGAAATATACCGCGTCTCCAACCAGGTCGACGCCGAAGGCAAGCCGACGGGCCGCAAGGGCGCGGGCACCTATTGGCATTCCGACGTTAGCTTCCGCGAACGGCCGGCGCAGGCCTCGATCCTGTTGGGCAAGCAGGTGCCGCCGGTCGGCGGCGACACCGTCTTCGCCGATCAGGCGCGCGCCTATGAGGCGTTGAGCGATACCATGAAGGACCTGCTGGCGCCGCTCCATGCCTGGCACGACTTCGAGGTTGCGGCGCGCACGCAATACGCCAAGCCGGTCGTCGTCGAGGCCGACATGGAAGGCGCCAACCGCGCGCGCCATCCGCTGGTCCGGACCAAGCCCGAGACCGGCAAGAAGAGCATCTTCGCAAACCCCGGCTTCACCTCGCACATCGACGGCATGACCGCGGCCGAGAGCGCGGCACTGTTGAAGTTCCTCTACGACCACTCGACCCGGCCCGAGTTCCTCTACCGCCACCGCTGGCGCCGGCACGACATGGTGATCTGGGACAATCGCTCACTGATGCATTACGCCGTCATGGACTACCCCGACGACCAGCCGCGCTACATGGAGCGCTGCACGGTCATCGGCGAGCGTCCGGTATAGGCGGCGCCATGAACGAGGGCGTTCCCCTGATCCGGCTTTCCGGCGTCGAGAAGCGCTTCGGCGCCAACCACGCGCTGCGCGGCATCGATCTCGCCATCGGCAAGGGCGATTCGCTGGTGCTGATCGGCGGTTCGGGCTCGGGCAAGACCTTGATCCTGAAATGCATCATGGGCCTGGTGCCGTTCAGTATCGGCCGCGTCGAGTTCGAGGGCGCCGACGTCGCCCGCTTCGATTCGGCCGAGCGCCAGCGTTTCCTCGACCATTTCGGCATGACCTTCCAGAAGTCGGGTCTGTTCGATTCATTGACCGTCTGGGAGAACGTCGCCTTCCGGCTGCTGCAGGAAGGCATGGGCCTCACACAAGCCAAGGAACGCGCCATCGACAAGCTCGCCGCCGTCGGTCTCGACGCGCCAACGGCGGACCTATATCCGGCCGAGCTTTCCGGCGGCATGCAAAAGCGTGTCGGCCTGGCGCGCGCCATCGCCAACGACCCGGACATCCTGTTCCTCGACGAGCCGACCGCCGGCCTGGACCCGATCATGACCAACGTCATCAACGAGCTGATCGTCGACATCGTCGAAAGGTTGGGCGCCACGGTGGTCTCGATCACGTCGGACATGTCGAGCCTCAAGGTGATATCGCAGCGCGTCGCCATGGTGCACGAGGGCCGCATCATCTGGGAGGGTGCCACCGAAACGGCGATGGAAAGCGGTGATCCGTTCGTCGACCAGTTCGTGCACAGCCGCGCCGAGGGCCCGGTCCACATGGCGGTGAAGGCGCTCTGAGCGGCTTCAGGCGTGTTCCAGCATGACCTTGTGGCGGAGTGCCATGACGCGGTCGTGTTCGGCCAAGGCGGCCGCGTCGAAGTCCGCCGTCGGTGCCGTCTCCGGCTCGAAATTCCCGTAGTCGTCGCGGCCGCGCACCAGGATCGCGCTGTCGGCCCCGTTCACCGGGCGCACGTGGGCGGCCATGTAGCGGATGGCGATGCCGATGCGCGGGGTATCGGCGCCGTTCGGCGCCGAGGCGTGCGCCGTGTTGCCGTGGTGCAGCGACATCTCGCCCGGCGCCAGGACGATCGCCCGGGTTTCGGCCTCGCCGATGACTCGCGCCATGGTCTGGCCACGGCTCAGCAGGTTGTTGGCGTCGTCGGTGTCGTGGTGCGCCTCGCCAAGCCACTTGTGCGAACCCGGCACCATGCGCATGCAGCCGTTATCCAGCGTCGCCGGGGTCAGCGCCAGCCAGGCGGAAACCACGTCACCGGGCTCCAGGCCCCAGTAGTTCAGGTCCTGGTGCCACGACACGTGGGCGCCGTCGCCCGGCCGCTTGGCGAAGAAGGCGGTGCTCCAGCAGAGGATGTCGGGGCCGATCAGCGACGCGACCGGATCGAGGATTTCCGCCCGGCGGATGAGCGCGTCGAGCCAGGTGATCAGCAGGTGGTTCTTGAGGCTGCGGAACTTGCCGGTGAGCGAACCGCGCCCGGCCTCGACCGCGTCGAGCTTGGCGAGCAGGCCCGCCGCCTCGCTTTCTGCCATCACCCGGATCGGCAGCAAAAAGCCGTCGGCCTCGAACGCGGCGATTTGTTCCGCGCTCAGGCCCGGCATGTTCAGCCGCCGACCTGACGGTAGAGCACCGCCTGCCGGAGCGCGTTGACGCGGTCGTGTTCGGCGATGGCCGCCGGATCCAAGTCGGCGATGGGCGGCGTCTCCAGCTCGAAGTGGCCGTAGCGGTCCTTGCCGCGCACCAACAGCGCGCTCTCGGCACCAGCGACGGAGCGAACGTGCGGCGCCATGTAGCGGATGGCGATGCCGATGCGCCGGTCGTCGGCCAGGTTCGGCCCCGAGGCATGCGCCGTGCCGGCGTGGTGCAGCGACATTTCGCCCGGCCGCAATTCGAGGAAGGCGGCCTTGTCCTCGTCCATGCGCTCGGCGATCTCCTGGCCGCGGGTCAGCAGGTTTCCGGCCGCGCCGGTGTCCTGGTGCTTCAGCACCGGCCACTTGTGCGAGCCCGGCATCATGCGTATGCAGCCCGCCTGCCGCGTCACGTCGCTGAGCGCGATCCAGGCCGTGGTTACGCCCTCGGCCGGCTCCAGGCCCCAATAGGTGATGTCCTGGTGCCAGGAGACAAAATTGCCGTCGTCCGGCTCCTTGATGAAGAAACTGGTGCCCCAGCAGAGGATGTCCTCGCCGATGATCGCCTCGACCGCGTCGAGCACCTCGGCATCGCGCACGAGTGCGTCGAACCAGGTCAGCAGCAGGTGAGTCTTGCGGCTCTGGCGCTTGGGATCGACCGGCCCGCGGACGGTCTCGTAGGCTTCCAGGCGCGCGCGGCAGGCCGCGGCGGCGTCCAAGCTCAACACCCGGATCGGCGCGGCGAAGCCATCGGTTTCGTAGGATCGAAGCAGTATTTCGGCGGTCTCGGTCATGCGTGTTCTCCCGAATGCCGCGCCACTATACCCACGCCGCCGTCACCCTTACAATACGGCCGACCAGCATGGGGGGATCGACGTGACGGATGTCGTACTGAGCCTGAAAGACGCGCATGAAATGGCGCGAAACTGCCTCGCCCTGAACGGCCTGAGCGCAGCCAACGCCGAGGCGACGGCGGCCAACATGGTCGCCGCCGAGCGCGACGGCTGCGTCTCCCATGGGCTGTTCCGGTTGCCCGGATACGTCATTTCGCTGCGCGCGGCTAAGTTCGACGCCGACGCCGAGCCGAGCATCGAGCGCATCGCGCCCGGCGTCATCCGCGTCGACGCCCATTCGGGTCTCGCGCCCTTGGCCGTCCAGCGCGCCCAGGAAGTGTTGGCGCCGCTGGCGCGCGAACAGGGCATCGCCGCCGCGGCGATCGTCCGCGTCTTCCACATGGCGGCGCTCTGGCCCGACGTCGAACCCCTGGCCGACCATGGCCTGGCCGCGCTCGCGCTGACCGCGTCGGCGAGCTT
>JAYNJY010000094.1:0-3318 GCA_038110665.1 Rhodospirillaceae bacterium
ACGTTGGACGTCATCGACCGCGCCTACATCATCCATGACGGCATGATGCTGATGGAGGGCGCACCCAACGACATCGTCGGCAACGAGGACGTTCGCCGTGTCTATCTGGGCGATCGTTTCAGTCTCTGACCTTTTCCCATGGTTCTGACAACACGTCTCGAGCAGCGCCAGAGCCAGGCGCTCGTCATGACGCCGCAGTTGCAGCAGGCGATCAAACTGTTGCAACTCTCGAACCTCGACCTCGCCGCCTACGTCGAGCAGGAACTCCAGGAAAATCCCATGCTCGAACGGGAAGAGGGTGGCCCCGACGAGTTCGACGACATGCCCGCCGATGTCCACGCCGACGACCTGGTGACGGAGGGAGACCCCGATCCCTCGGCGCTCGACGAAATGGATTTCGAGCGGCCGGTGGAAGCTTCGCTCGATAACGACCTCGGCTTCGACACCGACTACGACAACCTCTACACCCACGACGATGCGCCAGCCGCCGAACCGGCCGCCGAAGGGCCTGGCGCCTGGGAGGAGCCCGCGTTCTCCGAACCGGCCTATGCCGCCTCGGGTGGCGGCTTCGATACGCCCGGGTCGAATCTCGAACAGTTCCTGCCGGAGCAAACCTCGCTCCGCGACCACCTGCTGCAGCAACTCGCGCTCGAGTTCACGGACGCCCGCGAGCGGCTCATCGGTGCCTACCTGATCGACCTCCTGGACGAAACCGGTTATCTCCGGGCCGAGTACGCGGAAGTCGCCGACACCCTAAGCTGCGCCCGCGAAGAAGTGGAATCCGTGGTCCGGCGCCTGCAGACTTTCGACCCGGTCGGCATCTTCGCCCGTGACCTCAAGGAATGCCTAGCGCTGCAACTGCGCGAACGCGATCGCCTCGATCCCATCATGGCGGCGTTCCTCGACAATCTTGACATGGTCGCGCGCCGCGAATTCAAGCAGCTCGCCCGCGCCTGCAACTGCGACGGCGAAGACGTCGCCGACATGATCGACGAGATTCGCGCCCTCAACCCGCGTCCGGCGGCCGACTTTGACGCCGACGTCGCCCAGCCGGTAACGCCCGACGTATTGATGCGGACCGCGCCGGGCAGCGGCTGGATCATCGAGCTCAACAGCGCCAGCCTGCCCCGGGTCCTGGTCAACAACCAGTACTATTCCCGCATTCACTCGCAGGCGCGCTCGCGCGAGGACAAGCAGTACGTCACGGAACAGTTCCAGGCAGCGAACTGGCTGGTCAAGGCGCTGCATCAGCGCGCGACAACCATCCTCAAGGTCGCGACCGAACTCGTTCGCCAGCAGGACAAGTTCTTCGCCGACGGCGTCCAGCACCTGAAGCCCCTGGTGTTGCGCGATATCGCCGATGCCATCGAAATGCACGAAAGCACGGTCAGCCGCGTCACCTCGAACAAGTACATGGCGACGCCACGCGGCATCTTCGAGCTGAAATACTTCTTCACCCCTGCAATCGCGTCGAGCGCCGGCGGCGAGGCGCATTCCGCAGAGGCCGTGCGCCACCGCATCAAGACCCTGATCGACGCCGAGGACCGGAAGAAGATTCTTTCCGACGACAAGCTGGTGTCGCTGTTGCAAGCGGACGGCGTCGATATCGCCAGGCGCACGGTGGCGAAATACCGCGAAGCCATGCGCATCCCGTCGTCCGTCCAGCGCCGCCGGGAAAAGGCCGAACAAGGTTTCTGACCGAGGTCAGATCGCGGGCGTTTCGGCGTATTGACTTGCCCCGGAACCGCAACTAATGTCCCATCGTTCGCCGGCCGGGGAAGCGTGCGTACCTGAAATCAACCGTAATTTCGCCACCACTTGAGGCGAGCTTGAGACACCCCGCGGACCGAATATCCAGAGTTCATAGGCCAGCAATCAAACGGATTTCTCGATACATGGACATCTCCGTGATTGGAAAGAATTTGGACGTGGGCGATTCGCTGCGTGCCCATGCCTCCGACAACCTGATCAAAGTCGTCGAAAAGTATTTCACCCACGCCATCGACGCGACCGTCGTCTTTTCGCGCGACGGCGGTGAGCTCAAGGCGGACATTTCCGTCCATCCTGGGCCGCGCGGCCTGGTCGTACAGGGCACAGCGATGGGCGCGGACGCCTATGGCGCCTTCGACGGCGCCTTGGAGCGTGTCTCCAAGCAACTCCGCCGCTACAAGCGCCGGCTCTCGAACCATCATCAGCGTGCCCGCGCCAGCGAGGACCTGCTGACGGCACAGCAATACGTCATCCAGCCCGAGACCTCCGACGAAGAGCCGCACGATGATGCGCCGCCGGTGATTATCGCCGAGATGGAGACGGAAATCGCGTCGCTGTCGGTTGGCGAAGCGGTCATGCGCCTCGATCTCGCCAACGCCCCGATGGTGATGTTCCGCAACAGCGCGCACGGCGGCTTCAACGTCGTCTACCGGCGGAAGGACGGCAATATCGGCTGGATCGATCCGGCCAATTCCGGGTCCTGAAACACCCCTTGTTTCGGGAAGGCTGCTTACGTTAGGGGAGAGGTTATGGAGATCAACGATCTCATTTCATCGAACACCGTCATCGCCAACCTCCATGCAACCAGCAAGAAGCAGGTCCTGCAGGAGCTTTCCAGGCGTGCCGCCGATCTGACCGGCGAGCATGAGCGCGCGATCTTCGACTTGCTGATGGAGCGCGAACGGCTCGGCACCACCGGCGTTGGCGCCGGCATCGCCATCCCGCATGGCAAGCTGCAATCGTTGGAGCGTCTGTACGGCATGTTCGCGCGTCTCGAACAGCCGGTCGACTTCCAGGCCATCGACGAGCGACCGGTCGACCTGATCTTCCTGCTGCTAGCGCCGGAATCGGCCGGCGCCGATCACTTGAAGGCCTTGGCCCGGGTTTCGCGCGTATTGCGCGACCAGAAGGTGTGCGAAAAGCTGCGCGGCACGGAAACGCCAGACGCCCTTTACGCCATTCTCACGGAAAAGATGGAAACCGAGGCCGCCTGACGCGGCTTCTCAGTCCCTCAGTGCGCGTAGAGCGGCACCATGCCGTTCTGCACCACCACCGCGGCGGCCAGCGCGTGGCTGTCAGCGGCGGCCAGTGTTTCGCCGTTGGCGGCGTGAACCACGAACAGCGGCTTGTCGTCGACCTGCTCCAGCCTGATGTAGGCGACTTCGCCCATGCCCCATTCGGCGAAGCCCTGGGGTATGCTTGTGGCGGCTGGCGATGGGGATTGATTGCGTTGCATGTGAAACTCCTCTCGGGCGGGCCCTCGCGAAAGGCGATGGGCCGGCCACGGGATTTCGTCGTCAGTTGCTTTCGACGTCGATAGTCTTGGCG
>JAYNJY010000094.1:3344-10413 GCA_038110665.1 Rhodospirillaceae bacterium
CCCTGGATCTTGATGGTGCGAACCTCGGATTCGGGCAGGACACGCTGGAGATCGACGTGCAGCAAGCCATTATCGAGATCGGCGCCGACCACCTCGATACCCTCGGCCAGCACGAACGCGCGCTGGAACTGACGCGCGGCGATACCGCGGTGGATGTAGATCCGCTCCGGCTCGTCGTCGATCTGCTTGCCGCGGATCACCAACTGGTTGTCCTCGATGGTGACGCCGAGGTCGTCCATGGAGAAACCGGCGACGGCGAGCGTGATGCGGAGCCCGTTCTCGCCGATCTGTTCGATGTTGTAGGGGGGGTAGCCTTCGGCAGACGCCCGGGAAGCCCGGTCAAGCATCCGCTCGAGATGGTCGAAACCCAACAGCAGCGGGCTGTTGAAAAGCGACACGCGCGACATGGTTCGTCTCCTCTGGTCATGAGCGAGCGTTCGTTCGGCCTCCGAGTGGGAGCGCCGGGAACGGACAACCGCGAGCGCATTGCCGTTCGTGTTCCTAATTTGGTCGGTTTTAGTTGGCTGTCAAGGAGCCGACGGCCGGCCGTGGTCAATGGCTTTTCGGTTGCTCGGCGGCCTTGAGCTTCTCTTCCAACTGCTTGATGCCGCTGCGGCCGTTGACGGTGGCGAACGGCAGCCTGGAGATGCCACCCTGCTGGCCGGCCAAGTTGACGATGCCGGGCTCGATGTGGACGCCCTTGATCTTTTCCTCGTCGAGCACATCGTTGATGACCGACGTGAACCGGCGGAACAGGGTGTCGTCGAGGATCATCTTGCTGTTTTCGATCTGAGTCGGATCGTACGACAAGTACTGCAGGATGGCGTCGCGGATGCGCGGCGTGTTGTTGCAGATCTTGCCGACGTTCTCGCGCCGCATCGGCTCGAGGAACACGGTGATCGCGCTGGAACGCTGATAGGGATGGCGGATCGGCACCGTCATGGCCGAGAGCTGGACGTGGCTGGGGAGTGCGAACTTCTCGCGGAGCGACATCTCCTCCTTTGGCTTTTTCTTGGCTTTCTGGGACTTGCCGCCGGAAGCGGCGACCGGCATGGCGACAAGCGCGGCAACCGCCGCCATCGCGGCGATGCCGACGTATTTCCGGGCGTTCCTGCGAACCATGTTCGGCAAATTGCCCTTTCGTGCGCAACCGACGAAGCCGCTACTACGCGATCAAACCAGTCCTTCGCCGTGCGCCCATTCCAGCGTAGCGTCGAGGGTTTTGCCGAGACGCGCGAGCAATTCGTCGATCTCGGACTCGTTGATCACCAGCGGCGGGCAGATGCCGATGGTGTCGCCCATGGCACGAATGATCAGGCCGTTCTGCCCGGCCAGCACCTGCGCCTTCGGCCCGACCTTGGCGGCGGGCTCGAACGGGACACGCTTCGCGCGGTCGGCCATCAGCTCGACGCCGCCGATCAGGCCGACACCGCGAACCTCGCCGACCAGGTCGTGGTCGGCGAACCGGCGCAGCCCCTGCTGCAGGCGCGGCGACATCCGGCGAACGTGGCCGAAAGTGTCGCGCTCCTCGTAGATCTTGAGGGTTTCCAGCGCCACGGCGGCGGGCACCGGGTGGCCCGAGTAGGTGTAGCCGTGGCCGAACACGCCGACCTCGCCGCTCTTCTCCTTGCAGGCCTGGTAGATCTTGTCGTTCACGAACAAGGCCGAGATCGGCAGGTAGGACGACGACAGCGCCTTGGCGCAGGTGATCATGTCCGGCTTCAGATCGAAAGTCTGGCAGCCCCAGGCGTTGCCGGTCCGGCCGAATCCGCAGATGACCTCGTCGGCGATGAACAGCACGTCGTACTTCGCGAGCACCGCCTGCACCTTGGCGAAGTAGGTCGCCGCCGGCACGATGACGCCGCCCGCACCCATCACCGGCTCAGCGATGAAGGCGGCGACGGTCTCGGGGCCTTCCTCGAGGATCAACTTCTCCAGATTTTCGGCGCAGCGCGTGGCGAACTCTTCCTCGGTTTCACCTTCGGCGCCGAACTTGTAGAAGTGCGGGCAATCGGTGCGCAGCACCCGGTCGGTGATCGGCAGGTCGAAGGCGGCGTGCATCCGGGCAAGGCCGGTCAGGCTGGCCGACGCGATGCCGGTACCATGGTACGCGTTAACGCGCGAAATGATCTTCTTCTTTTCGATCTTGCCGATGGCGTTGTGATAGTACCAGACGAATTTCATGGCGGTGTCGACCGCCTCCGAACCCGAGTTCTGGAACACCACCTTGGACATCGGCACCGGCGCCATACCGATCAGCTTTTCGGCCAGATCGATGGTCGGCAGTGCGGCCTTGTGGGCGAAGCTGTGATAGTAGGGCAAGGTCTCGAGCTGGCGCTTGGCCGCCTCGACCAGACGCGGCTCGTTGAACCCGAGCGACACCGACCACAGCCCGGCCAGGCCCTCGATGTACTCCTTGCCGGTGTCATCGGTGACGTAAACGCGATTGCCGCGATCGATGATCATCGGCCCCTTGGTTTCATGCGCCTTGAGGTCGGTCTGACCATGCAGATGGTAGGCGATATCCCTAGCCGCTGGTGAGTTCGGTGCGAAATTCATGGTGTGATTCTCCACTCGAGGGGCTCGTCCGGCGCACGTGCCTACGAGGTCGCCAAGATGCATCCTCGGCCCAGCGGAAACAAGACCAGACACCTGACCGGCGCGGCGTCCCGGCCGCTTGCGCCGGTTGACAGCGGCGCGTGGCTGCGCAACGCTTTCCATGCCGCCATGGAAAACAGCGTCGCCATCTCCCAACTCGCCGCCCTCGCCCAGGACACCCGCCTGGACATCTTCCGCACGTTGGTCGAGTACCGGCCGAACGGCCTCGCGGCGGGGCGCATCGGTCAGTTGTTGGAACTGCCAGGCGCGACGCTGTCGTTTCACTTGAACCAGTTGAAACAGGCCGGCCTGGTGTCTGTCGAGCGCCAGGGCCGTTCGCTGATTTACTCGGCCGACACCGACGCGGTCGACCGCCTGACGGCGTTCCTGCAGGAGAACTGCTGCTCGAAGAGCGAATGCGGCTGAGCCTGGCTTCGGCCGCCCGGCCTAGTCGTGACAACCCGCGCATTGGCCGCTGACCTCGACGGTCATATGTCCGGGCTGAAAACCTTCGTGCCCCAGCTGCGAGGATAAGGCCTTGCCGATCGTCGGCATGGTGTACTCGGCGACGCCGCCACAGCGAGTGCAGATGGTGAAAACCACGGCGGCGGGCGTTTCCGCCGGCGCGCCGTGGTCGTGCGCGCAAGCGATGAAGGCATTGAGGCTTTCCAGCCGATGCACCAGGCCGGCGGCGATCAGCCGGTCGAGCGCACGATAAACCTGGGCCGGCGCGCGCAAGCCGTCACCACGGACCAGATCGAGGATCTCGTAGGCGCTCAAGGCGCGGCCGTCGGCACGCAGACGGTCCAGCACGAGGCCCTGGTTGGCGGTCAGTTTCGGCTCGTCAGGCATGGCCGCCTCACATCGCCGGCCCACCGCGCCGGACCATGCTGATCAGGAACAAGACGAGCGCCACGACCACGATCGAAGGTCCCGACGGGGTATCGAACTGCAGCGAGGCCGTGAGCCCGCCGATCACGGCAACTACGCCGGCGCCGGCGGCCAGCAACGCCATCCGCTCCGGCCCATCGGCGAACCGCCTGGCGGCGGCGGCGGGGATGATCAGGAGCGAGGTGATTAGAAACACGCCGACGATCTTCATGGCGATTGCGATCACGGCGGCGACCAGAATCATGAACAGCGCCCGCGTCTTCTCCGGCGAGAGGCCCTCCGCGGCGGCCAGTTCCGGCGCCACGCTCGCCGCCAGCAGCGGATGCCAGATCTTGACCAGGCCGAACAGCACCGCCGCGCCACCGATGTAGATGACGGCGATGTCGGTCGCGCTGACGGCGAGGATGTCACCGAACAGATAGCCCATGAGGTCGATCCTGAGGCTTGGGATCAGCGCGATCAAGACCAGACCGAGAGCCAGCGTCGAATGCGACAGGATGCCGAGCAGCGAATCCGCCGGCAGCACGTCACCCCGCTGCAACGCGATCAACGCCATTGCGCCGGCCAGGGACACGGCGAACACGCCGATCATTACGTGAACGTCGAGCAGCACGGCCATGGCGATACCGAGCAGCGCCGAATGGGCCATGGTGTCGCCGAAATACGCGAGCCGGCGCCAGATGACGAAGCAGCCGAGCGGCGCGGCGACGGCGGCGATGCCGACCCCGGCGAGGACGGCGCGCAGGAAGAAATCGTCAAGCATCGCCGCTCACCGTCTTCCGGGCATCGTGGTCATGGCCGTGGCATTGGCCGTGATCATGCGCATCGGCGCTCGGCTGCCCGTCGGCGGCGGACGCGAGCGGCACGACACGGCCGTCCGGCAGATGGGCGTGGTCGTGATGATGGGTGTAGACGGCGAGCGCCTGGGCGCCGCGCGCACCGAACAGCGCCTTGTACTCCGGGCTCTGCGCCACCGACTGCGGCGGCCCCGAGCAGCAGACGTGGCCGTTCAGGCAGACGACGGTGTCGGTGCGCCCCATGACGATATGTAGATCGTGCGAGATCAGCAGAATGCCGCAACCGAGCCGGTGGCGGAGCGTGTCGATCAACTCGTACATGGCGATCTCGCCGGCGAAATCGACGCCCTGGACGGGTTCGTCGAGAACCAGCAGGTCGGGCCGGCGCAGGATGGCACGGGCGAGCAGCGCGCGCTGGAATTCGCCGCCGGAAAGCGCCTCCACGGGCTGGTCAGCAAGGTGGCTGATGCCGACTTCGTCGAGCGCCGCGTCGACGGCATCAGGCTCGGCCGGACCTGTCAACGCCATCAGGCGGCGCACGGTCATCGGCAGTGTGTTGCCGATGGTCAACCGCTGCGGCACGTAGCCAACCCGGAGATCGGGGCAGCGTACGATTTCGCCTTCTTCAGCGGCCATGATACCGAGCACCGCCTTGACCGTGGTGCTCTTGCCGCTGCCGTTGGGGCCGATCAGCGAGACGATCTTGCCGGCGTTGAGCGTGAGATCGATGCCGCGCACCAACCAGCGCTCGCCGCGTTTGACGCCGATCCCGCGGGCCCGCACCAGTTCGCGGGCATCGCCGTCACCGGTGGTGGCGGAAAGGTCTTGCACGAAAAATCTTCCCCTCGGAACCGGACAACTTGCCAAGTTCTACGGCGGCGGCTATATCCGCCGGCGCAGTTCGAATTATGTTATAAAATAACGTGGTCCGTGAAACAAGGCGAACAGAAACATGCCGTTTTGGAATGCCCCCATGTCCCCTGAGACCGCCGCGACCGGTCCGACCCGCCAACACTTCGCATCGGCCGGCGCCGTCCTGCGGCTGTTGGTCCTGCTGGCGGCGATCGCGATCTATTCGCTGGCTCCCGCGATGGCGGCGGCGGAGGCGCCCAAGGTGGTCGTCACCATTCGTCCACTGCACGGGCTGGTCGCCGGCGTCATGGCTGGCGTCGCCGAACCCGGTCTGCTCGTCGCCGGCGCTCAGTCGCCGCACCATTTCGCGCTGGCGCCATCCAGCGCCCGGCAAATCCAACAGGCCGACTTGGTGTTCGTCAGCGGTGCCGGTCTGATGCCGGCACTCGAGGATGCCGTCGCGCGGATCGCACCGCACGCTTTGATCATCGATCTGTCTCGCACACCGGGCCTCCGCCTGCTGGCGCGCCGGAACGTGGCCCATGGCCACGGCGGCGAAGCCGAATCGGGCAACACGGACCCGCATTTCTGGCTCGACCCCGACAATGCAAAAGCCATGGTTTTCAAGGTCTCCAGCGTGCTTGCGAAGCGCGACCCGGCGCATGCCGCGCGCTATGTCGCCGGCGCTGCCGCCATGACGGAAAGGCTCGATCGCCTTGCCATGGAAATCGATCGCCAACTCAGCCCTTATCGCACGCACCCGTTCCTGGTTTTTCACGACGCGTTTCAGTATTTCGAGACTCGGTTCGGACTGAACGCACTCGGCGCCATCGCCCCGGCGCCGGAGACACGTCCGGGCGCCCAGCACCTCAGCGCCACCCGGCGGAAAATCGATGGTCCGAGCAAAGTGTGCCTGTTCGGCGAACCGGGCGCACAACCCGCGCTGCTCGCCATGATGGCCCGCGCCGGCAGCGCGCGGACGGCGGAACTGGATCCGCTCGGCCGTTCCCAACAGGCAGGGCCGGAACACTACTTCGCCATGATGCGGGCCATCGCGGCGTCCATGACGGCGTGTTTCTCGGCACCATGAGACGAGGCTGAACGCATCCTGACAACGCGCGGATTTCTGCCGGTTTTCGATATGCCGGTCGGAAAAAGTCATTTTCAAACGGGATCGCCCTATGTAAAATGGTCTCTGCCTATTTCATAGACCGAAAGGTATAAAATGCCGCATCCTACAGACGTTCATGTTGGTCAGCGTATTCGCGAGGCGCGTCTTGCCAAGGGCATGACTCAGACCGACCTCGGTAATTCACTTGGCATCAGTTTTCAGCAAGTTCAGAAGTACGAGAAAGGGACCAATCGCGTCGGTTCCAGTCGTCTGTGGGAAGTGTGCAAGGTTTTAGACCAGCCGATCACCTTCTTCTTCGAAGGCTTGGGTCGCGGCTCGATGGGCGAACCGGAACCGGCCTTGAGTTCCCGCGCCATCAAACTGGCCAAGGAGATCGACGAGATTTCCGACGACAACGTGAAGACGCATTTTCTCAAACTGGTCCGTTCCTACGCCAAGTCGGCCTGACGCGGGCGCGACGTCTGGACAAGTCGAACGCAACCGTCGATATCGGCGCGAGTTTCCGGGGCCGAGGGCGCAACCGTCCTCGGCCTTTGCATTTCGAAGGTTCTTTCCCTCGGCAAAAATCGCGCACGGTCACGTCGCCGGATTTGCCGTCCCAAAAACCGCCGCACCGCATTGCCCGGCCGAAGGCGCCGATCGCCTGCCTGGAGAAATCCGGCAGCGATAATGCGCCGGCCTGCCAACGGGAAGCGATCCTGCCCGAGCAGTGACGCCCGGCGGGACAGTTTCGTTCTTGAATCGGGGGGATTTGGTGGAGCCGAGGGGAATCGAACCCCTGACCTTCGCATTGCGAACG
>JAYNJY010000095.1:0-10384 GCA_038110665.1 Rhodospirillaceae bacterium
AAAGCGCGCCGAAACCGCTCTCGCCGTGCGTGCGGCCGCGGACCTCGCGGCCCTGCATGTCACCCCGTGGCCACTTGCCGGCGAGCATGGAATGACGGCCGTGATAGCAGCGCCTGAGCAGCATCATCGCCGTGGCGACGACGTATTCGGCGACGGAACTCGAGTTGGCGCCGCTCGCCGGGCAGACGCGGATGCCGCGCGCGATGCAGGTCTCGACGTCGATGTTGTCGAGGCCGACGCCCAAACGCCCGACCACTTCGAGCGCGTCGCCGGCGGCAAGCACGTCGCCGCACACCTGGGTGCGGTTTCTGACGATCAGCGCGCGCGCGCCCTTAAGCGCGTCGCAGAGCTTCGCCGTGTCGTCGACGAGGCTCGGCTCGTAGAGCACGTCGAAATCCTTGGCGAGGTCGTCGACCGCGTCCTGGTCCATGAATTCGCAGATGACGACTTCGGCCATGGCTCAACCTTCGGCAAGCGGTTTCAGGACGTTGTTGTAGAGCTCGGCCTTGGTCTCGACGCCGATGCCGGGCGCTTCCGGCGGCGCCACCAGGCCGTCGGCGATTTCCGTGCCGTCGCCGAAGCCACCGAACGGCTGGAACACCAGCGGATAGGTCTCGGTGCCACCGAGTTGCAGGCCAGCGGCGAGATGCAGGCCGAGTTGCTGGCCGCCGTGCGGGCCGTGGCGCTCGCGCGACCAGCCCATGGCGTCGGCAAGCTGCACCAGTTCGACGAAGACGCTCGGTCCGTAACAAAGCGACGGGTCGAACTGCAGCCAGTCCTTGTCGCGCCGGAGCCTGGCGTAACGCAGCAGGTTCTCGCCGTCGATCCGCGAAAACAAATTCTCGCCGGTGGCGATGGGCGTGGCGCAAGCTTGGGCAAGTTCGGCGTGAGCGGCGTGATCAAGCGGATCGACCGGCTCCTCGAACCAGGCGAGGCCGTAGCCGGCGATGGCGCCCGCGTATTCGAGCGCGGTCGCCAAGTCGATGCCGGCGTTGGCGTCGACGGCGAGGTTGGCGCCGCTGCCCGCCACTTCGAGCGCGGCCTCGATGCGCTTTATGTCGTCGGGGATCGGGGCGCCGCCGATCTTCATCTTCATCAGCGTGTAGCCGGCGTCGCGGTAGCCCTTCATCTCGGCCTTGAGGCCGTCGAGCCCCTTGACTGGATCGTAGTAACCACCGCCCGGATAGACCGGCACCTTGGCGTCGTATCGGCCTTGGTTGAAGCGCTCGGCGAAGACGCGGTAGAGCGGCTTCCCTTCGAGCTTGCCGACGATGTCCCAAATCGCGGCATCGAGCGCGCCGGCAGCGAAGGCGCGTTCGCCGTGGCCGCCCGGCTTCTCATTCTTCATCACGGCCTTGCGGCAAAGCGCGGGATCGAGATGACCTTCGTCATCCAACAAGGTGTCGGGATCGGCCTCCAGTAGGCGCGGGATCAGGCGTTCCCTGAGCACGCCGCCTTGGGCGTAGCGGCCGTTCGAATTGAAGCCGTAGCCGATGACCGGCCGGCCGTCGCGCACCGCATCGGTGACGATGGCGACGACGCTCAGCGTCATCTTGGAAAAGTCGATGGTGGCGTTCCGCATGGTCGACGAAAGTGCCGCCGTAGTCTCGCGGATGGCGGTGATGCGCATGGCCGCATCCTATTCCTTGCGCGTGAAAAGAAAAGTGGGGGGCGGCAAGCCGCCCCCTCGTTGGAGGTTATTTCCCCCCTCCAAGTATTCCTTTTCCGTCAGGCGCTGCGGTAGAGCTTAGTTAGCACGAACTGCCGGTGCCCGAGCGCTTCGGCCGCCGTCTGACGGCCGTTGCAGACGCGCATGGTGAGGTCGATCAGCCCGTCGCCAGCCATGTCGAGGTTCATCTCGCGCCGGAAGATGCCGGAGCAGTCGAAGTCGATGTGCTCGCTCATGGTGCGCGCCGTACGCGGGTTGGCGGTGAGCTTGATGACCGGCTCGATCGGGTTGCCGACCACGTTGCCCTGGCCCGTCGGGAACAGGTGCACGACGAAACCGGCGGCGGCTTGCAGGGTCACGCATTCGGCGGCCGCAGAGGACGTGTCCATGAAGTAGAGGCCGTGACCCTTCTTCGGCTCTTCCGCCGGAGTCAGCACGTCGACGTACTTCGCCTTCTTGCCGATCTTCTCCAGGTTGCCGAAGGCCTTCTCCTCGATGGTGGTCAGGCCACCCTGGATGTTGCCCTTGGTCGGCTGGCTGTCGGAAAGGTCGGAGGTCTTGTGCGGCTCGATGACCTCGTCCATGTAGGCCTGGAAGGTCTTCAGGAACTTCTTGCCGACGGCCGGGGTCTTGGCACGCGTTGCGCAGACCATTTCGGCGCCGGTGATTTCCGAGGTCTCGCCGAAGCAGGTCGTGGCACCCCAGGCATCCATCTTATCGATGAAGTTGCCGACGGTCGGGTTGGAGCCGAGGCCGGACGTGGTGTCGGACTCGCCGCACTTGACCGAGACCCAGAGGTCTTCCGGACCGCACTGCTCGCGCTGCAGCTCGGAGGCCCAGTGCAGGAACTCCTTCGCCTGGCGGCTGGCGGCGGCGATCACCTTGTGGTCGCCGTTCTGCTCGATGCAGAAGCCGGCCACCGGCTTGCCGGTCTTGGCAATGCCGTCGACGACGTTCTGCGTCCACTGCGGCTCGATGCCGATGACGATGACGGCGGCGACGTTCGGGTTGGCGCCGGTGCCGATCAGGGTGCGGAAGTGGAGTTCCAAGTCCGCGCCGAACTGCAGGCGGCCGTAAGGATGCGGGATCGCCATGGTGCCCTTGATGTTATGGGCGACGGCCTCGCAGGCGGCGTTCGACAGATCGTCGAGCGGCAGGATGACGACGTGGTTGCGCACGCCGACCCGGCCGTTCTCGCGGCGATAGCCCCAGAACGTCGGCTTGCTCTTCTTGCCGCCGCTGCGCGGCTTGAAGAAGACCGGAGTCGGGCGGATGACGGGCGCGTCCTCGACCAGCTGATGGACCTTGGGCGAGCCGGCGGGAACGGCGCGCGGAGCTTTCTTAGCCATGATTACCACCTCTTGGTCTTGAGATTGTGCGTGTGAACGTGACCGCCCTTGCCGACGCCGGCAACCATCTTGCCGATGTCGTGGCCGTACTTGAGCACGGTGTCGCCGGTCTTGAGCGGCTTGAGCGCGATCTTGTGGCCGAGCGGGATGGCGTCGGTGCAGGTGACCTTGATGGTCTTGTCCTTGTCCATCACCCAGCCGGTCAGGGTCTGGCCTTTCTTGATGCCTTCGACCACGGCGACACCGACGACGTCGGTGTGGTCATGGACGAGAAAATCCGGAGCTTGCGCCAATGGTTCCTCCTCTTGGGTACGGCGGGTGCGGCGCGCCGGTTATTGGCGCGGGCGTGGTCCGCGACCGCCTCGTGAAAACGCCGCAAACTACGCTTCGGCCTTGCACGAGTCAACAAAGTCTTATAACTCTTATATAAGTATTTATCGCAACCTACGACTGAGGCCCCCATGCCCGTGCAACCGGGACGCGGACCGTTGTACCGGCAGGTGCGCGAGCGCCTGGTCAGCCGCATCGCCGACGGCCACTGGCAGCCGGGCCAACCGCTGCCGAGCGAGATCACGCTGGCCGGCGAGTTCGGCGTCAGCCAGGGCACGGTGCGAAAGGCGCTCGACGCCTTGGCGGCCGAAAACCTGGTGGTGCGCCACCAGGGCAAGGGCACCTTCGTCGCCACCCATACGGCACAGCGCGAACTGTTCCACTTCTTCCACCTGGTCGGGCCGGACGGCGCCAAGCGTATGCCGTTGACGCGCTGGCTGCTGTCCTGCCGCCAGCGCCGGGCCGAGCGCGACGAGACTGTGCGGCTCCGACTCACCGGCAACGCGCATGTGGTCGAGATCAAGCGGCTCCGCGACATGGGCGGCACGCCGGCGATCCTGGAGACCATCGTCGTGCCGGCCAAGCTGTTCCCCGGCCTTTCCGAGACCGCGACGCTGCCGAACGAACTCTATCAGCTCTACGAGGAAGGCTATGGCGTGACCATTCACAAGGCGCTCGAGACGCTCCGCGCGGTCGCCGCCGACCGTGACGCGGCCAGGCTGCTCAGCGTCCAGATCGGCGCGCCGCTGCTCTGCGTCGACCGCCTGGCAGAAACCCTCGACGGCACGCCGGTGGAACTTCGCGTGAGCCTCTGCGACACCCGCGACTACACTTACTTGAGCGAGATCGTCTGAGCCCTTGCCCGGCGAAACCGGCTTCCCTAGGCTGATGCTCTCGTCACGGGGGATCCACAGCCATGCTGAAACCATTTCTGTTCGCCAGCCTCGCCGCGCTCGGCAACGCGCTTTTCGTCTACGGCCAGCGCGGCACGACGCCACCGGTCAATCCGTTCCTTTTCGTGCTCGGTGCTGTCGCCGTCTGCACGGTGATGTTCGCCGTGGCCGCGATGCTGTTCCGCGTCGGCGGCGAGGCCGCCTACCTGGCCGGCCACTGGAAATGGGTGCTGGTCAGCGGCACCGGGTTCTTCCTCACCTTCGTCGGGTTCTTCCTGCTCTACACCAACTTCGGCGCGTCCCAGTACACGCTTTACGCGGTGATCTCGATCCTGACCACGTCCTTGGGCGTCGGCGTCGTGGTCTACCGCGAACACTTCAACGCCTACCACGCGGCGGCGATGGTCCTCGCCATCGCGGCCATTGCCCTCTTTACCTTCGGCAACGGCAGGAACGTCGCCTAACCCGCCTGCTTGAGCCGGCGTTCGCGCAGGCTGATCGCCGGCGGCGCGGCGTCGGCGGCGGGTTGCATCGGCGTGGTGATGGCGGCGGCGGCGCGGGTCCAGTTGTCCACGCGCTCGCCCGCGGCGACCTCGAAGGCGTCGAAGCCGCAGCGGCGCATCAGCGGGTATTGGTCGCGCAGCACGTCGCCGACGGCGCGCAGTTCGCCCCCGAAGCCGTAGCGCTCGCGCAACCGCCTGGCGTTCGAATAGGGCCGGCCGTCGGTGAACGCCGGAAACTCCATCTCGACGAGACCGAGGAACTCCAGGTCCTCGCCGAGTTCACCCGGCGTCTGCTCGGCTGTCAGCCGCACGCCGACCAGCCCGTCACGCAGGATCAGCCGCTCGCGGTCGAGGCGCCAGCGCTTGAGCGAGACGACGATTTGTCCGGCCGCCGGCAAGGCCTCGTCGTCGGCGACACGGACCCAGGCATCCTCGACCAGGGCATCGTTCTTAAGCAGCGGCATCGACCCCTCCTCCGTAAACACGCGCCTTGAACGGCTCGGCGCCGACACGCCGGTAGGTGTCGATGAAGCGCTCGCCCTCGCGGCGGATGGCGACGTAAGCCTCGACGATGGCCTCGACCGCGTCGACGACCTCGTCCGTCGACAGCGCCGGGCCGATGATGACGCCGATGCCGGCGTCCTCGCCGGGCGCGCCGCCGAGCATGATCTGGTAATACTCCTCGCCCTTGCGATCGACGCCGAGGATGCCGATGTGGCCGACGTGGTGGTGGCCGCAGGCATTGATGCAGCCGGAAATCTTGATTCTGAGTTCGCCGATGTCGTGCTGACGCTTGAGATCGGCGAAACGCATGGAGATGCGTTCGGCGATGGGGATCGAGCGCGCGTTGGCGAGCGCGCAGAAATCCAGCCCCGGGCAGGCGATGATGTCACCGGCGAGGCCGATGTTGGCGCTGGCCAGGCCGAGCACGCCGAGCGCGCGCCAGAGCGCGGCCAAGTCGCGCCGGCGGACGTGCGGAAACACCAGGTTCTGCTCGTGCGTGGCGCGCAACTCCGAAAGACTGTAGCGCTCGGCGAGACCGGCGATCGCGTCCGTCTGGTCGGCGGTGACGTCACCGGGCGGCTTACCGGCCGGTTTCAGCGACAACGTGACAATGGCGTAGCCATGTTGGCGGTGCGGCTGGGTATTGGCGCGGAGCCAGCGCGCGAAGGCCGGGTCGTCGGACTTGAGCGCGGCGACGGCGTCGTCCTCGGCGGGCAGTTTTTCGTAGGCGGGTGGAAGGAACTGTGCGCGGATGCGCTCGATCTCGGCGTCGGGCAGTTCGAGCGCACCATGGCGGATGCGTTGCCACTCGTCCTCGACCAGTTCGCCCAGCTCGTCGATGCCGAGTTCGTGTACGAGGATCTTGATGCGCGCCTTGTACTTGTTGTCGCGCCGGCCCATCAGGTTGTAGATGCGCAGCACCGCCTCGAGATAGCTGAGCAAGTCGCGTTTCGGCAGGAACCGGCGGATGGTCCGGGCGATCATCGGCGTCCGGCCCATGCCGCCGCCGACCAGCACTTCGAAACCGACCTCGCCGTCCCAGTTGCGTTTCAGGATCAGGCCGATGTCGTGGAAGCGGACGGCGGCACGGTCTTGGGCCGAGCCGGAAACCGCGATCTTGAATTTCCGGGGCAGGAACGAGAACTCGGGGTGCAGGCTCGACCATTGGCGCACGATCTCGGCCCAGATGCGCGGATCCTCTACCTCGTCGACGGCGACGCCGGCGAACGGATCGGCGGTGACGTTCCTGATGCAGTTGCCGCTGGTCTGGATGGCGTGCATCTCGACCGCCGCCAGGTCGGCCAGCATGTCGGGCACATCCTCGAGCCTGGGCCAGTTGTACTGGATGTTCTGGCGCGTGGTGAAGTGGCCGTAGCCGCGGTCGTAGGTCCGCGCCAGATGCGCCAGCGTGCGCATCTGGGTCGGCGACAGCACGCCGTAGGGGATCGCGACCCGCAGCATGTAGGCGTTGAGTTGGAGGTAGAGCCCGTTCATCAGCCGGAGCGGCCGGAACTGCTCTTCCGTCAATTCGCCGGAAAGCCGACGCTTGACCTGGTCGCGGAACTGCTCGACACGTTCCTGCACAAGTTGGCGGTCGATCTCGTCGTAGGCGTAAATCACGTTGTTCCTCTCATCGGCCGAAACTGACGGCGACGACGCCGTCGGCATGGTCGAGGTGCCCGGCCACGTCGGCGCGGCGGAAATCGGCATGGGTGGACGGGCCGAAGGCGCGGATGCGTTCGCGCAGCCGCAGCGGCCGAACACCCTCCCCGCTGCGTTCGACGGCGATCTCGTAGGCGCCGACGATACGCCCCGCGGCCGCGGCATGACCGGCATCCCCGAGCGCCGCCTCGACGCCTGCCGCCGCGACCAGTCGCGCGTCGGCCAGCGTCTCGGTCCAATCGCCGGCCTCGCTCAAGTAGACGACCAGGCCATTGCGCAGGTCGTTGGCGGTGATCGCGAACAAATCCCCTTCCGGTCTCGGCATGATGCGGCTCCTCGGCAAGGTCCGGAACGTCCGGCCCTTAATTACCGCGTATATGTAGTTTATAATTTTATATACTTTAATATTAATGTTAAATATATTTATATAACATAATTTAATTGTGTTATATAAACAAAAGCCTGCGCTCCCCTATTCAGGGGCCGGACGGACGGCTCAATGGTCGGATCTGGTCAGGCGGCGTTCGCGGCTTCGAGCACCACGTCGAGCAGCACTTCGGTACCGGCGGCGATGTCGTCGGGCGTGGCGCTTTCAAGCTCATTGTGGCTGATGCCGTCGGCGCAAGGCACGAAGATCATCGCCGACGGCGCCACGGCGGCAAGCTTGCAGGCATCGTGGCCGGCGCCGGAAAAGACGTCCATGCAGGGAATGCCCCTCGCCGCCGAGGCGCGGCGGATACCGTCGACGAGGCCGTCGTCGAACGTCACCGGCGCCGCCAGCGAGGTTCGCTCGATGGCGATGCCGAGGCCCATGTCGTTGGCGATGGCGGTGCAGGCCGCGCGCATCGACTCCTCCAGCGCCAGCAGAATGTCGGCGTCGGGATGGCGGCTGTCGATGGTGAACACGGTCTCGCCCGAGATGGTGTTGCGCGAGTTCGGCCGCACCCGCACGTGCGCCACGGTCGCCACCGGCACGGGTTCGAACTGGAACGCGCAACGGTTGACCGCGTCGGTCATGCGCGCCGCGCCGAGGAACGAATCGCGGCGGCGGTTCATCGGCACGGTGCCGGCGTGGCCCTCCTCGCCGGTGACGGTGACGAGAAAGCAGCGCTGGCCCTGGGCGCCGACGACGGCGCCGACCGGTATGCCTGCCTCCTCCAGCATCGGGCCCTGCTCAATGTGGGTCTCGAAATAGGCCTTCACCGGGTAGCCGCCGATGGGGGTATCGCCGGCATAGCCGATGCGCCGGAGTTCGTCGCCAAAGGTGCGGCCGCCAGGATCGGTGGCGCCGAGCACCTTGTCGGCGCCGAGCAGGCCGGCGAAGACCATCGAACCCATGGTCTTGCTCGAGAACCGGCAGCCTTCCTCGTCGGTCCAGACAACGATGTCGATGGGTGCACGGGTGCGAACGTCGGCGTCGTTAAGCGCGCGCATGACCTCGAGGCCGGCGAGCACGCCGTAAGCGCCGTCGAAGCGCCCGCCGAGCGGCTGGGTGTCGAGATGGCTGCCGGTCATCACCGGCGCGGCGTCTTGGTCGAGACCGGCGCGGCGCGCGAAGATATTGCCGACGCCGTCGACGCGGATGGCGAGCCCGGCCGCCTCGGCCCATTGGACGAACAGGTCGCGCGACACCTTGTCCTCGTCCGAGAGCGCCAGCCGGCAAACGCCGCCCTTCGCCGTGGCGCCGATCTCGGCCATTTCCATGTGGCTCTGCCAGAGCCGGTCGCGGTCGATCGCAATCAAAGTGTCAGTCATTGGCGTAAAGTCCGTTTCCTTCCATCCATTGCGCGACCCGGAAGAGATTGCGGTCGCCGCCGCGCCGCCCGATAAGCTGCAGGCCGATGGGCATGCCGTTCGGGCCCTGCATGGCCGGCAGGTTCAGCGTCGGCATGCCGGCGAGCGTCCAAATCTTCTGGAATACCGGGCTGCCGGTACGCTCGAGGCCGAGCGGCGCCTCGCCGGGCGCGGCCGGGCTGACCAGCACGTCGGCGTCGTCGAACAACCCGTCGAGCGCGCGGGCGATTTCCGCCGCTCGGTCGACGGCGCGGACGTAGGCGGCCGCCTTGATGTCCTTGCCGGCGGCGATGCGCCGGGCCGTCTCGGGCAGCAGTTCGTCGGCGCGGGCGAGATGGCAACCCAGATTGGCGTGCGCGCTTGCGTCCATGATGGTGGCGTGAACCCCGAGCGCGCCTTCACCGGCTTTGTCGTCGGCGCGGCCAATGGCGCAGCCGAGGCGCGCGAGACAGGTCTCGAACGCCGCTTCCGTGCCGGCCTCGAGGTTGGCCCAGGGCTCGCCCCGGAACACTTTGATACGGGGTGCGGCGTCGAGCGGCTCGGCCAGCGCGCGCACCAAGTCGCGCCCGGCATGGCAGCGCATCTCGGTGTCGGTGGCGTCGAACACCATGAGCACGTCGCCGAGCAGCGCCAGGTCGGCGAGCGCGCGTGCATAGACGCCCAAGTGATCGAGCCGGCGCGACAGCGAGAACACGCCGGCCCGCGAGATCGAACCGAAGCTCGGCTTGTAGCCGTGCACGCCACAGAACGATGCCGGACGCAGCATCGAGCCGCCGGTCTGTGAGCCGAGCGCCAGCGGCACCATGCCCGCCGCCACGGCCCCCGCCGAACCGCTCGAAGACCCACCCGGCGTGCGCGCGGGGTCGTGCGGGTTGCGGGTCTGGCGCGCGCCGGAAAGCGCGAACTCGGTGGTCACGGTCTTGCCCATGATGACGGCGCCGGCCTCGCGCAAGAGGCGCGTCGCGGTCGCGTCGGCGGCAGGCATGCGTCCCTTGAACAGGGCCGAGCCGTTCTCCGTCGGCATATCGGCGGTATCGATGATGTCCTTGAGCGCGACCGGCAGCCCGTGCAATGGCCCTGGCGCATGGCCGTATGCGAGCGCCTTGTCGCGGTCACGCGCCTGGGCGAGCGCGACCTCGCCGTCGAGGTGGCTCCAGGCGAGCACATCGGGCTCACGCGCCTCGATGCGCTTCAGCAATGCGGCGACCAAAGCCTCGGCGGTCAGGTCGCCCGCGGCCATGGCTGCCGCGGCTTTCGTCGCCGACCAACTCCACAGTCCCATCACGCCGTTCCCCGTTCCGCCGCCGTCAACATCTGGCCACTACTATCCGACCTGCGGCGCGCGTGCAAACCGGGCGCGCGGGACAAGGGTGGGGCGTGGTCTACCCGGTTTCCACAAACCTACCACCTGTTCGGGGGTTGGTGGCATCCCCTGTTGCCCGAATTCTCCTCGCCATCGCGGCCGGCGGAAATCCGGCCGGCACTTTCAGCGGGGACCGATTTCATGCACGGCTCCACACTCATCGCCACCGCAGACCAGGACAATGCCTTTCCGGCACCACCCTCCGGATGGCATTTCCTGCAGCTTCCCGGACCGACCAATATCCCCGAGCGCGTCCTTTCCGCCATCCACCAGCCGGCCATGGATCATCTCGGCCCGGCCTTCGGCAAGATCGCCAA
>JAYNJY010000096.1:0-10309 GCA_038110665.1 Rhodospirillaceae bacterium
GCTACCAACCGCCCGCCGGCGGCGCCCAGGCGGCGAGCACCACCGCCGGCGCCGGCCGCGCCACCGACCGCCTGGTCGAACGCCTGAAGAAGCAACTTTCGCTCACCGCCGAGCAGGAAAAGGCGGTGCGGGACGCCTTCGCCGAGGTCGGCAAGAAGGTGCGCGCCATGCGCGATGCCGGCGCCTCGGCCGACGAGGTCAACGCCGCGCGCGAGAAGCTGCGCCAGCAGGCACGCGAACGTGCCGCCGAGGCGCTCGATCCGAAACAGCGCGACCGCTACTGGGAACTGGTCAAGGAACGCGCCAAGCGCCAGACCGCGCGCGGCCGCGTCTGGATCCAGGGCAAGGACGGCAAGCCGCAGGCCGTCACGCTCGTCACCGGCATCAGCGACGGCGCCATGACCGAGGTGGTGTCCGGCGAACTCAAGCCCGGCGAGAAAGTCATCATCGGCCAGAGCGCCCAGGCGAAGGCGTCCGGGCGCCGCTGGGGCTTCGGCTTCTAAGGCCGGCCATGGACGCCGCCACGCCAAATCCGATAAATGGCCCGATCATCGCGACCGAGAACCTGGGCCGCGAGTATTTCGTCGGCGCCCAGCAGGTCCAGGCCCTGGCCGAACTGAACCTGACCGTCGAGCGCAGCGACATGGTCGCGATCATGGGACCGTCGGGCTCGGGCAAGTCGACCTGCATGCACCTCTTGGGCTGCCTCGACACGCCGAGCACCGGGCGCTACCTGTTCGACGGCGTCGACGTCTCGCACATGGACCGCGACGAACTCGCCGCCATTCGCAACACCAAGATCGGCTTCGTCTTCCAGTCGTTCAACCTGCTCGCCCGCAACACCGCGCTCGCCAATGTCGAGCTGCCGCTGCTCTACGGTGCGCGCGAACGCGCGACGCGTCACGACAAGGCCCGGCGCGCGCTCGAGGCGGTCGGCCTGGCCGAGCGCATCCACCACGTGCCGAGCCAGCTTTCCGGCGGCCAGATGCAGCGCGTCGCCATCGCCCGCGCGCTCGTCAACGAGCCTAAGCTGCTGCTCGCCGACGAGCCAACCGGCGCGCTCGACACCCGCACCGGCGAGGAGATCATGGCGCTGTTCGACAAGCTCAACGCCGAGGGCCTGACCGTCATCATCGTCACTCACGATCCCGAGGTCGCGCGCGCCGCCCGGCGCGTCGTCACCTTCCGCGACGGCCGGCTGGTCGACGACGTCCGAACCCAGCCCATCGCCGAGCGGAAGCCGGCGGAGGACGCGCCATGAGCCTTTTCGACTGCATGTTGACCGCCTTCGGCTCGCTCCGCGCCAATCCCATGCGCTCGGTGCTGACCGCGCTCGGCATCATCATCGGCGTTGGCGCGGTGATCGCCATGGTCGCCGTCGGCGCCGCCGCCGAGCGCCGGGTGCAGACGGTGATCCAAAACCTCGGCACTAACATCCTGATCGTGCTCAACGGCACGACGACGTCGAGCGGCCGGCGCCAGGGCTACGGCTCCAAGCCTTCGCTCACCGAGGGCGACGCCAAGGCGCTCGCCGCCGAAATCCCGTCGGTGCTGATCGCGGCACCCTCCGTGCGCGGCGCCGGGCAACTGGTCGCCGGCAACGTCAACTGGTACACCGGCATTTACGGCACCGACACAGACTACTTCGAGGCGCGCGGCTGGAAACTGGCCAAGGGCCGGCTGCAGACCCCGGCGGAATCGCGCGCCGCCGCCAAGGTCGCGATCCTCGGCAACACGGTCGCCGAACAACTGTTCCCCGGCCAGGACCCGCTCGGCCAGATCATCCGCGTCCAGCGCGTGCCGTTCGAGGTCATCGGCGTGTTCGCCGCCAAGGGCCAGACGCCGAACGGCACCGACCAGGACGACGTCGTCTTCGTGCCGCTCTCGACCGCCAAGAAACGCGTGCTCGGCGGCCGCCAGGTGCGCGGCGACTATCTCGGCTCCATCGTCGTCCAGGTGCGCTCGGCGGCAGAGGTCGCCGAGGCCGAAACCCAGGTCAAGGAACTGCTGCGCCGCCGCCACCGGCTGCAACGCGGCCAGGCCGACGACTTCTACGTCCGCAACCTCGCCCAGATCCTGGAGGCGCGGGCGGAATCGTCGCGCATCATGGGTATCCTGCTCGCCGCCGTCGCCGGCGTCTCGCTGATCGTCGGCGGCATCGGCATCATGAACATCATGCTGGTCTCGGTCACCGAACGGACCGCCGAGATCGGGCTCCGCATGGCCTTGGGCGCGCGAAGTCGCGACATCATGGCGCAGTTCGTCATCGAGGCGGTGCTGCTTTCGGTGATCGGCGGCATCGTCGGCATCGCGCTCGGCGTCGCCGGCTCGGTGGCGCTGGCGCAAGCCGGCGACTGGCCGACGCTGATCGAGACCGAGGCCGTCGTCGCCGCCGTGTTCTTCTCCGGCGCAGTCGGCATCTTCTTCGGCTACTATCCGGCCAGGAAGGCGTCGCGCCTCGACCCGATCATCGCGCTCAGGCACGAATAGGCACCTACGCGCCCCCGAACGCTTCGCCAAGCGGCAACAACCTGACACCCTTCCTGAGATACTTGTAGGGATAGACGCGCGGATCGACGATATGCGCGCCCGGCGCCACGGCGACCAACGTCGTCGACGCGATAGGGTCGAAGTCGGCGCGGAAGTGGCAGGTCGACTTCAGCACCAGGATCTTCCGCTCAGCCGGCTCGATGCCGATATGCTTGAAGATGTCCTGGTCGAAGGCCTGCATCCGTTTCGACGCGACGACGATCTCGATGCCGCCGATCTTGAGCACAGCGCAGGGGCCGATGTCGATGTTGCGGCCGGGGATGCTCTTGCCGGTGGTGACGAAACGCCCGTCAGACAGCGCCGTCACCTTGAAAGTGCCGTGATAAGGCTTGACCCCTTCGATTTCGTACTTGGCGCCCAGCTCGAGCGTCAGTTCGGCGCCGACGCCGGCATCCGTCGCCGCCCGGGCCGCGTCCGGGTCGCACATCACGCACATGGCGACGCCTTCCGCGCCGAGCCTGACCAAGGCCTCCAGCATGCCGGTGGTGTCGCAGGTGCCGCCGCAACCGGGATTGTCCTGGGTGTCGGCGATGACCACGGGGCCGTTTGCCGTTTTCGCCAGTTCCATCGCCTTGCTCACCGCTTCGTCCGGCGTTATCAAGGGTTCGGCGAATTCGGCCTCGCGCGCCAGCACCATGGCTTCCAGCATGTCGGCCGCCTTGTCCGCGGCTTCCTGGGTATAGGCGTGGCAGACCACGGCGGGCCCGCATTCGGCCAGGTCCGAGGGTGGGAAGCCGGCGCCATAGCTCAAGTTGACCACGTCGCCGCCCTCGCCCGCGACTGACGCCGCGATCAGCGCCTTGGTCGGTTCGACCAGCGTGCACTGGTAATTGAGCGGCAGCAGGAACGGGATGCGCCGGATCGCCACGCCGCGCGGGATGCCCTCTTTCAGGATGCGCATCAGGATGCGGGCCGAACGCGCGCCGGTGTGCTGGCGGTCGATGTGCGGATAGGTCAGGTAGATCGCCATGCCGTCGCAGTTCCTAGCCATCTGTTCGGTCAGGTTGACGTGGTAGTCGAGCGTGATGACGACCGGGATGTCGGGTCCGACGCAGGCGCGCACCCGGCGCAGCAGTTCGCCTTCCGCGTCCGGGTAGGTCTCCGAGCACATGGCGCCGTGCAGGTCGAGATAGACCGCGTCGAGCGGCATCGCTGCCGACAGCCCGCCGACGAGTTCGCCGACGATGCGCTCGAAAGCGTCATCGGTGATGTAGCCGCCGGCGCCGGCGTGGCCCCAGATAAGCGGCACCAGTTCGTGTTCGGGCGCGATGGTGTCGAGGAACCCCGACATGCCGTAGGACGAGCCTTGGGTCCGCTCGATCACCTCCTGGCCGCGCGCCAGTGGCGGAAAATCGCCGCCGGCGGCGTAGTAGGCGTAGTCGGTGCGCATGGGCACGAAGCAGTTGGTTTCGTGCAGGAAACCGCCGATGGCGATGCGGGCCATGATCTTCCCCCTCGGTGCGATGGTATCGGAAGGAAATGGTCGGAGATGGTACCCAAATGGTCAAGCCTCGCCTCGCGCCGCCGGCCGCCGTGGGTATCCCGTCCCGCCACCGCGAAGAACCTGCGTTTGCGTTTTGAAAATATAAATTTTCAATAAGTTAGAAGTTAAACGGGCGGCATTGCCGGTGCCGCCGGCGGCGGCTTTCGCCGACGGCAGCCAGGAACGTGGATGAGAAAACCGAAGGCACGCGCCAGCAAGGCCCCCGGGAAATCCCGGTTGCGCCGTTTCGCCGGCTGGCTGGCGCGGCCGTTCCGCCGCAGGCGCGACGCGCAATCCGAAGACGACGCGGAAGACTTCCTCGACGCCGACGCGGCCGAGGACATGGTCGAAGACGCGACGCCCTGGCCGCAGGACCGGTTGAACGTGGCGCAGCGGCTGTTCGGCGAGGGATTCACCGATGCCGGCGAGGCCGACCACCTGCGGCAGATCCTGCCGATGCTCGATCTCTCGGAGAAGAAGAGCCTGCTTTTGCTCGGTGCCGGCCTCGGCGGCGTCGGCCAATTGATCGTCGAGGAGGCCGGCGCTTGGGTCACCGGCTACGAGAACGAGCCCGAATTGGCGGCGCTCGGCAAGGAACGCATTCGGCTGAAGGGCCCGACCCGGCGCGCGCCGGTGACGTTCGGCGATTACGACAAGCTCAAGCTCAAGCCGAAATCCTTCGACGCCTGGGTCAGCCTGGAAAAGCTCTATACCTTCGCCGACAAGAAGGCGGCGCTCGGCGCCATCGTCCCGGCGCTACGTTCCAACGGCGAGCTCTGGTACACGGACTTCTGCCTGCCCAGCACCGAGGCGCCCGGCCCGGTCGTGCGCGAATGGATCGAGAGCGAACCGCTGACGCCGACGCTATGGCCGGCGACGGTGACCCAGGCGCTGCTCGGTAAGTTCGCGCTCGGCGTGCGCGCCGCCGCCGACGTCACCCGCGAGCACCGCAACCGCATCTTCAGGAACCTGCTCACCTTCCTGGCCGGCACCAACAAGGCGGAATTGCGGGAAACCGTCGGCGACCTGATCCCGGAGTTGGAGACGCTCGGAAAGCGCATCGCCGCGATCGACAGCGGCGGCCTCAAAGTTGTCCGTTTCCAAGCCTTCAAGCGGGCCGAGAAACGCAAGGTCGGGTTCTAGCCGCCGCTGCGGTCGGGCGCCTATTCCTTGTAAGGTTCGATACGCATGCCGTCGAGGGTGTAGCCGATCTCGATGTCGGCGCTGCCGTCGACGAGCGAGAGCGACTTGAACGCGCCGGCCGCCCTCAGCCGCCCGGTCAACCAGACCGGCTCTTAGTGTTCCTTGGCGGCATAGGACTGCTTGAGGCGAACGAAGACCATTTGGTTCTTGGGCGGCGCCGGGACGTGGATGCAGGCCCCCACGAACGGCACCAGCAGGAATTCGCCGACCCGCGTGCCGTCCAACTCGAGCGGCAGCACGTAACCCGAAATTTTCACCAGCTTGCTGTCGAGCGCCGCGTTGACGGCGCCGTTGCGGCGCTCGATCTCGGCTTGCATCGCCTGGCGGCGTTCGAGCAGCCCTTCTAGGTCGAGGCCCTAGTCGGTAAATTTGCGTTACAGCCCCCGCGCCCACTCGGCCTCGGCGCTCGCCTGGGCGATGGTGCCGCGTTTCAGTTTCGCCCGCGTCGTCGCGATCAGCCTGAGTTCGATACGCAGCTCGGGCGCCAGCCCGCGCGTCGGATCGGCGACCGGCGGCCCTGGCGGCACCAGATCCTGCCAGGAAAGCACGGCCGGCGCCTCCGCCCGCGCCGCGCCGGACGCGAAGCCCACTGCCAGGATCACCAGGACCGAAACCGCAAAACGCTTCAAGCTGCCCTTGCCGACCGCCTCGCTCCCTGGATTGTTAGACCAGGAATCCCTACATGGCTAGAATATGAAATCGGCGGCGCCCACCCCGGCGCCACAGTCAACGCAGGAACAATGACCGATGACCGAGCAGAGCTATCGCGCCACCGCGGCCAGCAACGGCTACGGCGACCCCATGGAAAAGAGCCTGGCGCCCGATACCTACAACGCGCATCACGTCCACGACGTGGCGCTCTACCTCTACATCCTCGAAGGCGAGATGAGCCTCGACATCGACGGCCCCGAGGGCCTCAAGGAAACCACCTGTCGGCCCGGCGAAACCGTCGAGGTGCTCAAGGACGTGCTGCACACCGAGCGCGCCGGCCCGCAAGGTTGCAGGTTCCTGGTGGCGCGGCGGTAGGCCGCTTAAGTATTTGTTCCTTATAATAAGAAATTACTTTATCTTTTCGGAAAAGTTGGCAATGGTTAGCCATACTCGCCGCAATGCGCGTGGCCGGCACGCTATTTGACATTGTGAAGATGATGAAGCCGAGACCGATCACTTGTGTTTGGGACCGGCGGAACGACGCCGGGGAAATTGGCTTGCTCGACCGCCTTTAAAGAGCACCGACCGTTAAATTCATTGAGGAAAATTGGCTTCGTTTTCCACTATTTTTTATGCCGGTTCTATTGCCGTTTACGGCTCAGACGGAAAGATCGCGAAAATGGGTTTCCACGTAGGCCGTAAGTTCGACGACCCAGGCTTCGGTGTCGACGGCACCGCCGGTCGGCGTGAGCCGAACCTCGGCGGCTTGCGGCGCCTCGTAGGGCGCGGTGACGCCGGTGAAGTCCTCGATCTCGCCGGCCCGGGCGCGGGCATAGCGGTTATCCGGATCGCGCGCCTCGCAAAGCTCGGCCGGCACGTCGAGGAAGACCTCGTGGAAGTTTTCCGCCGCCTTCCGCGCCGCCGCGCGGTCGGCCGCGTAAGGTGCGATGAACGCGGTGATCACGACCATGCCGGCGCTCGCCATGACGGCGGCCAACTCGCCGGCACGGCGGATGTTCTCGCGCCGGCCCTCGCGCGTGAAGCCCAGGTCGCGGCTCAAGCCTTGGCGCATGAAACCCGAATCGAAGGCGAAGACGTCGTAGCCCTGTTCGAACAGCCGCGCCTCGAGCCCGGCCGCCAGCGTCTTCTTGCCCGCCGCCGGCAGGCCGGTCAGCCACAGCACGCCCCCCTTGTGGCCCTTACGACGCCAGCGTTCCGGCCGGGCGACCAGGTGCGGCACGCGGGTGATGTTGGTGGACTTCATGACGTTGGTGTATAAGCTAGCGCGGCTAATGTCCAACGCCATGAAAACCGCGAAAGCCACGGAAACCGACGGGAAACGCGCCTCATGATCCTCGCCCAGTTGAGCGACACGCACATCTGCACGGCCGCGAGCGAGGATGCCGCCGGCGCGGCCAACTGGCAGGCGCGCGCCGCCAACCTGCGCGCCGCCGTGGCCGCCGTCAACGCGCTCGACCGGTCGGCCGACGCCGTCATCTTCACCGGCGACATGGTGCAGACCCAGGCCCTGGGCGAATACGAACTCGCCCGCGAGATCCTCTCCGGCCTCGACGCGCCGCTCTACGTCGCGCCCGGCAACCGCGACTGCCGCGCTAGCCTGCGCCGCATGTTCGGCGGCGCCGGCTACATGCCGGGCGACGGCGACCGGCCGATCATCTACGCTGTCGACGACCACGCCATCCGCCTTGTCGCCTTCGACACCCAGTCCGGCGACATCCGGAAGGGCGACGTCGACGCCGAACGCCTGGCTGAACTCGACCGCGTCCTGACCGAACGCCCGGAGCAGCCGACGCTGCTGTTCCTGCACCACCCGCCGGTCGACGTCACCACGTCGAACCAGCCCTGGCAGTATTTGCGGCGCGAGGCCGGCGACGAGATCGCGGCGGTGGTTTCCCGGCACGCGCAGGTTTTCGGCCTGCTCTGCGGCCATTCGCACCGCGATTTCCAGAGCCCGTTCGCTGGCGTCCCGGTCCGCACCATGCCGAGCATCGCCATCGACCTGCGCTTGGGCGACTTCGACCAGGACGCCGAGGGTCGGCCCTTGGTGTTCGTGCACCGCGTCGACGGTGCCGCCGGCCGCATCGACAGCGCCGCCGTCGTTGCCATGCCGGTCGCTCATGCAGCCATGACGGCCGGCGCCGGAGGCCGGAAAGGGCTGGACGAGCCCCCGTCGGCGATGGGATAACGGCCACGACAATTCCACCCTTCTGGAAATTTCCGAAGCGATCGCACGTACATTGGCATCAACGCCCAAGCAGGAGATACACCATGCCCCGCATCAGCATTTACGACCCGCCCGGTTGCTGCTCGACCGGTGTCTGCGACCCGGGCCTGAGCGACCAGATGACCCAGTTCGCCACCGCCATCGACACGCTGATGAAGGCCGGTCACGATGTCGCGCGCTACAACATGGGCACCCAACCCGGCGCCTTCGTCGAGAACAAGCTGGTCAAGGCGACCCTCGACAGCGACGGCATGGATTGCCTGCCGCTGGTGATGCTCGGTGACGAGATCGTTTCCAAGGGCGAGTACCTCGACCGCGCCGCGCTCGGCGCCAAGGTCGGCATCGATATCCCCGGCGCCCAGAAGGCTTCCGCCTGCTGCGCCGCCGAGCCGGCCCAGCCCCAGGCCGCCGAAGCTGCCGGCTGCTGCGGCCCGGCCGCGTCCGATAAGGCCGAAGAGAAGGCCGCCACCACGAGCTGCTGCGGCTGACGGAAGATGCACGTTCTCGACAAGCCGACGCCGACGTTGTTTTTTACCGGCAAGGGGGGCGTCGGCAAGACCTCGCTCTCCTGCGCCACCGCCGTCGCCCTCGCCGATGCCGGCAAAAAGGTGCTGCTGGTCTCGACCGACCCGGCGTCGAACGTCGATGAGGTGTTCGGCCTGCCGATCGCGACCAAGCCGACGCCGATCCCGGACGTGCCCGGCCTCGCCGCCCTCAACGTCGATCCGGAGCGCGCCGCCGAGGAATACCGCGAGCGCGTGATCGGGCCGTACCGAGGCGTGCTGCCGGATGCCGCGATCAAGAGCATCGAGGAACAGTTCGCCGGCGCCTGTACCGTCGAGATCGCCGCATTCGACGAATTCGCCAAGCTGCTCGCCAACGACGACGTCAAGGCTGGCTTCGACCACATCGTCTTCGACACCGCGCCGACCGGCCACACACTCCGGCTCCTGAGCCTACCGACCGCCTGGACCGGCTTCATCGAACAAAGCTCCGCCGGCACGTCGTGCCTCGGTCCGCTCGAAGGCCTGAAGGCGCAGCGCGGCCTCTACGAGGGCGCGGTCAATGCGCTCTCCGACGGCGCCAATACGACATTGGTCCTGGTCAGCCGGCCGGACCGCACCGCGCTGCAGGAAGCCGCGCGCACCAGCGACGAACTCGCCGAGATCGGCATCAAGAACCAGGCGCTTTGCGTCAACGGCGTGTTCAAGGCCGCCGATGCGTCGGACGCCGTCGCCCGCGCCATGGAAGCGCGCGGCGAAGTCGCCCTTACCGGCCTGCCGGCGGCGCTGGCGAAACTGCCGCGCCGCGATCTCGCGCTCAAATCCGGCCAGGTGCTCGGCGTCGCGGCGCTGCACGCGCTTTTGGGCGAGGGCGATCTGCTGCCCGTCACCGACGTCGCCAAGGAGATCAAGCTGCCGGGCAGCCTCGAAGGTCTGATCGACGACCTCGACGCCCAGGGCCACGGCGTCGTCATGACCATGGGCAAGGGCGGTGTTGGTAAGACCACCATCGCCGCCTCCATCGCCGTCGAACTGGCCAAGCGTGGCCACAAGGTGCATCTCTCGACCACCGATCCGGCGGCGCACGTCGCGGACGCGGTCGAGGAGATTCCCGACGGTCTCGAGATCGGCCGCATCGACCCGGCGGTCGAGGTCGAGCGCTACCGCAAAGACGTGCTCGCGACCACCGGCGCCAAGCTCGACGAAGCCGGCCTTGCCTTGCTGGAAGAGGACCTGAGCTCGCCCTGCACCGAGGAAATCGCGGTGTTCCAGGCCTTTGCCCGCACCGTCGACGGTGCGCGCGACCGCATCGTCGTGCTCGACACGGCGCCGACCGGCCATACCATACTGCTGCTCGACGCCGCCGAGAGCTATCACCGCGAGGTCACCCGCCTGACCACCGGCGTGCCCGAGGCGGTCGCCAACCTGCTGCCGCGGCTGCGCGATCCCAAGTTCACCCGCGTCATCCTCTGCGCGCTAGCCGAGGCGACGCCGGTGCACGAGGCGGCCGAACTTCAGCGCGACCTCGGCCGCGCCGGCATCGCCACCTACGCCTGGGTCATCAACCAGAGCCTGGCGCCGCTGCCGGTCACCGATCCGGTGCTGACCGCGCGCCGCGCCCAGGAACGGCGCTACATCGCCGAGGTCGTCGACGAGCACGCCGGTCCGGCGCGG
>JAYNJY010000097.1:0-10227 GCA_038110665.1 Rhodospirillaceae bacterium
ACAGGCTCGCACATGGCCCTAAGACCTCATTTCGAAGCGATGAAACGGCACGCCAAACGGGCCGTAAGGCTCCGCCGCCATTATATCAAATCCGAGCCAATTTAGCCACTGGATCGCAGCCGTGTTGCGGGAATCAACATAGTTGACAAGCAAGCGGTAATCATGCCGGATCGCCGCAATGTAGCGTTGCGACATTCGCAAGAAGCGCGTGGCGTGCCGCTCGATTTCGTCCGATCCGAGCAGCCACGGAGAGCCCGCAGGCGACACCACAGCCAGCGGCGCCACCCCAAAGATGCACTCGCACCGCCCGTCCGCCAGCCCCGCCCACGGTTGCCGCGTGCGCCGCATGGACGCCAGCAGGCCGCGGTGAGGCGTGCTCTTGTTCGCGGCCCATATCTCGCGCGCGTCGGCGAGCCGCAGCCGCGGCGCAAGCTCTAGGACGTGATCCGGCGTCGCGGGAACGACTTGAACATGCGTCATCCGCCCACCGTCAACTCAGGGACGACCGCAAGAATCGTCATGGGCAGCGGGTCCGACTGGCGCATGAAGATGCGGCCATTCGTGTTCCATGACGGCTTGATAATGATTTCCTTCGTGCCGGTGAGCAGATCGGTGGGGTTGCCCATCAACTCGAATTCCCGCTGTTTCATTTCAACGAGATTGTCGCTATCCGGGCCGATAAACAGGCCGCGCGATTTCAGGAACCGCACAACCACCTTGGATATTTTCTTGAGCTTGCCCTGTATCGTGCCCTGCGGCGCCTCCACGTCCAGCGTTTCAAGGTCGGACGTGTAGCCAAGCCCGACGTGAACCTTGGCCGCCGCCGTTGCCAGCGTGATTGCGCCGTCCGTCACCGTCAGGTTGCGCACCACGTTGCCGTCCGCGAGCGCGACGACGCTTTCGCCTTCCAGGTGATCCAGCCCCGTGATCGTGGTCGCGGCCGACCCGTCATAGGTCACGCCGGAATCAACAAAGAAACAATCCTCGACGGCCGTAAAGTAGCGCGAGTGCAGCCGCTCGATGTACCGCACCGTGTTGCCGTTGATGCTGCGCTCGACCACGTAATAAACCGCGTCCTCGCGCCCGGCGACGGTCGATTCCCGAATGGCACAGACGCTTTCGAAATCGCCGTCCGTATCCCAATGCGTCCAGGCAACAACCTCCTGATCGCGGTTGAACGCCAGGCACATGCTCTCGCCGTCATCGCGCACCGTATGCACCAGCCGGTAGGGCATTTTCGCGAACGCCCATTCCGTCGTCTCATACCCTTCGAACAGGTGCGACGAGAGCAGCGTCATGTCCGGCCCGCGATACGAGTCGGTATCAAGCTGATAGGTCAGGGAGAGCACATAGCTCCCGCTTTCCTCGACAAACAGCACGTCGCCGCCGATCACAATGGGCGGCACATGGCTCGATCCCCAATAGGATTGGGGCTTTTGCTTGATCGTGCTGGCCGCGAACGCGCTATCGCCGCCGCTGTTCACCTTCCACTCCGCGCCGGCGGTCAGAATGATAAGGTCATTCAGCGGCACGTAATGGCGAATCTCGTTTACCTGCCGCGCGTTCAGCGTCGCCGTGATCGCGTCATCGTCGCGCCCCGGATTCGATACGGTCAGGTTCTTGTGGTTGCCGATCCGCGTGTACCAGTTCGTATCCGGGCTATTGTTCGACCCGCCGAACACCCGGCGTTGCTCGTAATAGGAGACGGCGCCCGGCTTGTCATCGGTGCTCGAGAACGGGTTGCGCGCCTGGGGTGGCGTCCGTTCCAGATCGGGCTCATAATTTGTGTCATCGTATTGCGTGCTTTCGGTCGAACCGATATAGCCGTACAGCCCGTTTTCGTCCTTATACACGTCGTACTTCGTCGCGCCGGAAACCGCCGACCAGGCGACCCGATTGAAATTCGTATCCGAGAGAGTCGCGTTCCCGCTCGACGTTGACAGCGCCGCCGTGGGCAGCGATTCCTCAAACGTCTCATCGGCGATCGCCGTGACCTTGTAATTGTATGTCGTGGCGCCAGTCGTGCCCTGTGGCGTCACCGAGCCGCCGGTGGGCGTCGCGATCACCGGCGCAAAGGTTGGCGTCGATACCGTCCATGCGTCGTGATCGGTGCGCGTGATTTCCCGCACGTCGTAATCGGGATGCGTCACCGTCATCGTGTCCGCCGACTGGACGAACTTAAGCTGGCGCAAATCAGCCTGCGCCCACGGCGTCGAGACGGTGTAGACCCGCGCAAACGTGCCGCCCGACGTGTAGGCGTCCATCGCCGAGGAATCGATATTCGCGCCGGTCACTTGATCGGTAAGCTCGAACGTGTCCGTCGTCTTGTTGGCGATCACGAACCGGCGGCCGTTCAGCCGCGTGATGCCGCCAAGGTCGGCCGCATAGACCTCATCGCCGTCCGAATATCCGTGCCCGGTGATCTCGACCACGGCAGGGTCCGCGTTCGTCACGCTCACCACGTTCTGTGCATCCTCGAGCACATGCCCGCCGGCACGCACGACGCGCATGTACTGATCGCCGAACTCGAGAGCGTAGGTATCGGCTGCCTTGAATTGGAAGGGCACCAGGCGCGGCGGGTTGTCGTGCTGCTTGCACGGCCCGACGAACTCGAGCCCGGCCCGGTTGCTGGCCCCGCCCTGAAAACGGATATAGACGTTGCGGGCGGTTTTCAGGCCGACGTGATACTTCGCGATATCGACGCGGCCGTAAAGCTCCGGGGCAAGCTCTCCGCCGGCGAAAGAGGGCTGAATGAACGATGCCACGTCACACCCTCGCCTCTATCCAACTCGCCTCGCGCGGCGTGCGCGGCGCGCTTTCATCGGCAGCGGAACCGGCCGCGTTAATCAGCATGGCGTTGTAAATCTGCATCGCGTTCTGCGCGATTCGCGCGTCGCCGGTCAGCGAGAACGCAATGCGGTGCGCGACGCGCCAGGAGAGCGCGTCGATGAAGCGCGACGAGAACAGGGCGGGATTCGTCAGGTCGAACGTGAACAGAAGGATTGCATCCTCCATATCGGTGAGGATGGTTCGCTCTTCCCCGTTGTCCGAAAGCTCTACCTCAAACGGCACAGGATCCTTGTCCTCGCCGAGCGGGTTGACGATGGCGCGCGCCTTGACGCAATCGCTGGGATATTCGTACCGGAACGTCCATACGCCGGACGGCGCAACGTCACCGTGAACGGCGAGCGTCCGGCGGCGCTTGGCAAAAGGCCAGTTGAAATCTTCAAGGGTTTGATACCGCGCCCAGTCGTACCACAGCTTGCATTGCTGGGCTTCGGCGCTATCCTCGTCCAGTGACTCGATCGTGCTCTTGGCGCCGATATGCGCCAGCGCCATGTTGCAGATTTTGACCGACGAAATCGACGGCATCAGAAGTCACCGGCGTTGACCCACACCACCGTAACGGTGCCCGTGATCGTGCCGCCGCCCGTGATATGCGCGGCGTTGTCATCGATCCGCACATTCAGGTACAGGTCGGAGTCGGTGCCGCCGGCCGCGCCGAGCGTCGCCTGATCGGCGGACTGCGCATTGATCGGCCCGACCTGGGCGGTCATGGCGGCGATCGCCGTGGTGGCGATAATGTTCTGTTCCGTCGTGGCAAGCGCGTTGCCATCGTCCGGCGCCGTGGTGCCGAGCCCCACATCGCCCTCTGCCGTGTCCAACCATTCGGTTTCGGTCAACGTCAGGTCCGCGTCGATCGACGCGCCCAGCGTGACGATATTGCCGGCCGGGAAGTCATAAATCTTGACGCCGCCGTATTGGCCCACGCCGCCCTCATCGGTGAGCGTGATGGGCGTCGCCGTCAGGGTGAGAACGGTTTTGTGAACCGCGCCGTTGCCGTACTCGACGGCCGACACGGTGCCGCCGTTGACCGCGCCCACGCCGTCGCCGGTGCTCTGCGCGCCGGTCACACTCAGCTCGCCGGTCACGGCAGCGTCGCCGTCAACCGCAACGTCACCGTGGAACGTCTCGCCGCTTTCCTTCGTGGTTTGCAGCGCCGCGCCGGTATCCGCCCGGCGGCGAACGTCCAGCACCTTGTCCTCATCGGCGATCGAATAGGTGACGGTGCCGCTGGTGAACGCATAGCAGCGCACGCGCAGCCGGTCGCCGCGCTTACCGGAATACACGAACGCTTCGGTGCCGTCCTCTGTGCTGTACGGCCCGGCGACCACTTCCCAGGCCGACTCGTCACGGGTAAGCGCGCGCTCCATCTGGACCGTCGCGACGTAGGTTCCCGAAATCGCCAGCGTGACGTTTTCGGCCGTGTCCAGCCGCAGCGTCGCGGAAACACCCTTGGCCGTAAACGAGCCCGAAACAGTCGTCACCATGCGACGCGCTCCCTTGTGTGGTGGCGGGGGCCGGTACTGCCCCGGCTAAACTGCGGGTATGAGCCGCAGCGGGCCGCTTGGCCTCCCCGCTGTGTCGTTACTCCGCGGCCTTGGGCGGCCGGCCTGGGCCGCGCTTGGGCGGCGCATCGTCCGGCATCGCTTCCGCCGCGGCGCGTTCCATGTCGTGCTCGACTCGCGACTCGACCTTGCCGCTTGCCACCGGCTCCACCGGCTTCTTGTCTGGCATCTTCGGCACGTTGACGGGCGGCTCAATCACCTTGGCCGACTTGGGCAGGTACGGGAAAAGATTGTCCGGCACATGCTGCGGCTCGGAAGCCTTGCGGAACATGCGCCCGGCGCGCGTGCGAATCTTGTCCAGCACTTCGACCGGAGACGGCGCAAACCAGTTATTGCGGAAAATAACTTTCATGGAGTCCTCTTGCGGCGGCAGGGGCGGCCGAAGCCGCCCCTAGCTCACTCAGTTGGTCGCGTCGGGATACGCCTTCCAGCCGATCGGGTCCGGCGACAGCCAGGCGGTAATCATGCCCGCGTCGAACCCGGCGGTGGCGACGAGCCCCTGCAATCCGAGATACCGCTCGTAGGCCAGGCCCTCGACCGGGATCGGGAAAGAGAACTTGTTTCCGGCCACCAGCAGCGCCTTGAGCATCGGCGCCGACAGGAAATGCCCGGTGGACGTGGTGGCGTGAATGGTCGCCGAGTCGTCCGACGCGAGCCGAAGCTGCAACGTCGCCGAGTCGCCGCCGTCCGTGAAGGTTTCCGTGACCACGCAATTCAGATAGACCGGCGCACCGTTGCCGGGATCACGCCCGGCGGTGCCAAGGTCGATCTGATTAGTGAACAGATAGGTGCCGGTTTCCTGATCGAGATCGAAATCTTCGCCGAACAGGGTGCGGGCGTCCATGATTGCCATTGCTGTATTCCTCTCTTGTGTCGCTAGGGCGGGCTCATCGCCCGCCCCGTTTCCTGTTGGCGCCGATTAGCTAACCAAGGCCTCGTCGGCGGCGAGCGCGTCGCAACGCTTCATCGGGATTTCGTGGAAGAACTGGATCATCTTCCCGCCGACGTTTTCCATGGTCAGCGTCGAATCCTTGGTCTTGTTCGTCACCTGCCGGCGAACGAACGAGCGCGTGTTCCGGCTCATGTAGAATACCGGGCGGCCCATGTTCAGGTTGTGGACCTGTTCCAGAGCCTGATACATCAGGTCGGGCAGGTCGGGGCCGGTGGCCGCGTCCTTGGTCAGCGCCGACTTTTCGATGTTGCAGATACGCACGATCGACCGCCAATCGCGGACGTGCAGCCCGGCGTCCCAGCGATAATGCGAGCGGTAGGCTTCCATGCGCCCGCCGTTACCGTCCGCGTCCTCGATCGTCACCAGCCCCTTGTCGGTATGCTGGAAACCGGCCTTGGAGCCCTTGGGCACGATGCCGTGGACCGTGTTCGGACCCCACACCACCAGCCAGATCGAAGCGTTGTCGGTATCGGCCGACCCGCCGACGATGATGTTTTCGGCGTTGTCGGCCGACAGGTCGTTGAAGCGCGGAGTCAGGCCGGTGAAGGCTTCCGGCTCCGTGCCCTCATTGCCGTAGAAAAGCGTCTGCGCGATTTCCTGATTCATGCTCTCCAGGTGCGCCGCCTCTTCCTGCAAGCGGAACTTGGCGGGATCGGCAGCCATGCCGACCAGCGCGGCGTCAACTTCGGCATACGCCTCGAGCATGCCGGTGTTGTCCGTCACCTGCACCTTTTCGCTCTTGCCCGGCTGGACGCCGCCATACAGCTTGCGCCAGGTCGGAGTCGGCAGACCGGAGCGGATTACCCCACGGTGCCCCGTGGTAAGGTTGCCCTCCATCCACGTCATGTCGTCCAGAACTTCGTTCTGCTGCGACAGGATTTCCACGATATCGGCAATCTTGCCGTTCGGATCCTGGGACTTGATCAGGTCAAGAATGGTGGGGTTGGTTACGCTCAGAGCAGCCATTGATTTCTCTCCGTCTCGGGATCGCCGGCGTCTCCGACGCGGGCCTTGTTACTGTTGCGTTTTCGTCACTACCGCAGACGCAAAGCGCCCGGCGGGTTACGCGGATTTCTTGGTCGTTGCGCCGAACATTTTTTCGGCAGTCGAAAGCTCGCCGACACTGGCGCCGCCGTTTTCGAAACTGTCGTCAGCCATCGCCTTGCCGACGCGGTACATGAGCCGGATGAAAGCGGGATTGTTGCCGGCGCCCGTGTACTGCGAAAACGCCGCGAAATCCTCGCCGGCGAACTTCTTGAGCGCGGCGTTGGCGACGCCAACGGACTCGTCCCACTTGTCGCCGCCGATTTCCTTGTCGGCCTTGGCGTCCTCCACCCACTTGTCGTTGGTTTCGGCCCAGGCTTTCTGTTGCCCCTCGACCGCGCCCTTGAGATTGTCGGCGTACAGGTCAACGAATTTCTGCGCCTGCGCCTGGGTCAGCCCGGCATCTTTGGCGAGAGGCATGAACACATCGAGCGCGGCCTGATCGACCTCGACGCCTTCCGGCATCGTGAACGCCTCGTATGTCTCCGGGGCGCCCTCGCCGTCCTTCTTGCCGTCCTTTTCGTCGCCGTCCTTCTTCTCGCCGCCCTCGCCTTCGCCCTTGTCGGCGTCAGCATTCTCCCCGCCCTTGTCGGCTTCATCGCCTTCGGCGGCAGCGGCAGCAGCCGCGGCGGCCTCTTCGTCCGCGTCGGCGTTTTCGGCTTCGGAATTCAGAACGGTATCGACCACGAAAAACTCCGTCTAAGGGATCGCCGACGTTTCACAACGCTGGCCGTTTACTCCGAGGCTTCTTGCCTCATTCGCGTGTACGCGCTCGGGTCCGCTTCGAACACTTCCGCCAAGGCCCAAAGGCCCACATGGCGCTTGCCTTCATTGAAGGCCGTAATCGTCGCCTCGACCGCGAAGCTCGTACTGTGAATCTTCGCTTCCTCGAGCAGTCGCCAAACGAACCGGCGCCCGCCCTTGGTTGACAGAATGGACGCGAGAGCCGCTAACTCCGCCTCACGCTGGCGCCGCGCTTTCGACTTCCGCCCCTTCACCTGGGCTTCGTCGCCGGCATTGACTGGCGCCGCTTCGTCAACCATGCGCGAATTCTACCACCGGCATTGCGATTTTGTCACTATGCCGCGCGCAGAACGTCGATCGACTTGACCCAGGCCGCCGGGATCACCGTCGCGCCGAGCGCGGAATCGCCGCTCAGGCCGTGCGCCACCACAACCTTGTCCTTGGTTTTCTTTATGAGGAATCCGACAGTGACGACGGGCGCCGGCTCCATTTCGACCGTCTCCGCAATCGTGTCCCAGCCGTTCGAATTCATGGTATCGACCCACGACACCGCGACGATATCGTACATCAGAAAGGCCCGCCCTGATCGCCGTTGGCAATCTCCGCGGCTTGGCTCACCGCGTTCATGGCGTCGGACGCCGGCTTTGCCATAGATGCAAGCTGCGCCGCCTGATTCTGCTTCGCGCGCTCCGCGCGGAGCCCTTCCACTTTGTCGTCGCTGCGGATCACCTTGGGGGAAATGCCGATCATTTCGCCGTATTCGTCAATCGACTGATCGGCGTCGAACTTGTCCCAATAGCTCGGATCGCCCGACCCCTGCACCAGCCCCGTGATATACAGCGCCATGCGGTCGATCGCCGCCGTGCCCACCGCGCGCTGGGCCTGGGCGAGCACGCTGATATATTCGACCTTGAGCGGCGAGCCCTGCAATTCGTCCGGCGGCGGCGGCAGGATATCGGCCGCGACCATCTGCGCAAATGTCCGGTCAATGAGCTTGTTCAAAAGCTCGCCGTGCAAACGCTCGAGCACCGGGCCGAGCATCAGCAACTTTTCCTCCTTGCGCTCCGCCAATTCCATGACGTTGCGCGGCTGGACGCCTTCCATTTGCGAAATCGCAAGGAACAGGTCCGCATAAAACGCGCGGTCGATTCGCTGTTCGACCGCCTGAATATCCAGCAGCAGGCCGCGAAGCTCAGGCTTGACCTCATACAGCGGCTCGAGCCCCTGTGTGTTCGGATCCTGCTGAAAGAGCGTGATGCCGCCCGGCAGCGCCGAGATCGGCTTGTTCGTCAGCGTCCCCGGCCCCTTGAGAGGCGGATTCACCATCTTGTCAATCGCCTGGGCCTTGCGCTTCTCTTCCGTCTGCAACGCCTTAACGTCGCCGAGCGCGGCCATACCGGGGCAATCGGTGCCGTAGATATCTTCGTTCGTCACGTCCCAGCGCGGCGCCATCGTGGGGAAATCGTCAAAGCCCGAGGCGCGCAGCAGCTTGTCGTTGTTCGATCCCGCCTCGTAATAGACCGACCGGAAAGGCTTGTTCTTGGCGTCCAGCAGGCGCACGTTGCGCGTCGTGTTCGGCTCGATCGCATGAACTACGGGCACCCAGGAATCGACCGAGCCGCGCTCATACATGCTCTTGACGGTCGGGCTGATCCGCGACCAATCCACCGAGCGGTCAGGCCGCGCGCCGAACTTCTCGACAATCTGCCCCACGGTCATTTCGAATTCGCGGTACATCGTATCGACTTCGCCGCGCTCGCCGGCGGCGATCATGTACGAGCCCACCGTGTACGGATAGAACCGCGCCACGTCCTTGAAATCATCGACCTGGGACAAGCAGCCCGTGCCGAAAAGCCCAAGCTCGCGATAGAGAACCGGCAGCGCGTTATAGAGATTCGACTGGTTGAAAATCTCGCGCATGATGGACTCAACCTTGTTGAGCCACAACTTGACGGGCTCGTATTCCATCATGTCGGGATCGGGCGTCGCCAGGCGGAACCACGGCCGCGCCGGGCTCGTAATGCCCGCCATCATGCCGGACGTGAGCGTGCGCAGCGCGAGCGTCGCCTGACTGTTGATTATCTTGCCGTACCGCTTATCGCCCTTGTTGCGATCGGTCATCAGGAACCGGCCGCGCCGCGGCGACACGAAATCGGATAGCTCGCGATAATGCTCGATGAACGACTGCCGTTCGTTCTTGAGCAGCGATTTCCGCTTTTCGAAATGCTGGCGCGGCGTGTCCAAGGGTCAGCCCCGCAGGAACGCGAAAGCGATCTTGAGCCGCGAGCCGAAGGAGTAATTCGCCGGCGTGAAATAGTGCTTCATCAGCCGCGCGTGATAGCCGGTCAGCCGGTCGAAAGCGTCCTGACTCACGCCCTCTTCCGCGCAGATTACTTTCGTGTTCTGCAAGGCGACCTCATCGACCACCATCGAGCCGCCCATGTCGGCGACTTCGCGGCGAACATAGGAGTCGTCGTAATCGTCGGGAGAGGCCGGGCCGTAAGTCACGCCGTCGCGTGTGTATTCGAACATCACGCCCCCAACACCTGCTTGCGCGTCGTGTTCGCCGGCGTCAGCGAAAGCCCCTGCGGCCCCGTCGCAATCGTGCCGTCGCGGCCCTGGGCGAGCGCGGCCTTGTTCTTTTCGTCCGCGCGCGCCTTCTTCACCGCAGCGTCAACCTGCTTCGGCGGCTTGGGCGGCGGAGGCGGCGGAGGCGGAGCTTCCGGCACGGAAGGCTTGGACAGGCACATGGCGAAACCTCATTCGGCGAATGGCGGATTATACCGCAAGCATTGCGATTTTGTCATCGTGTCAGATACGCTTGCGCCGTCGCCGGACTAATTGCCCGCCGCCGAATGGTTGCGCATCTGGATTTACCCCCTCGACGCTCGAGCTTCCTGCCGCCGAACCCACGCCCGTTGCCGTGGCCTCGCCCGCGCCCGCCGCCGTCGCCGCGCCATTGCTGGCGCCCGCGCCGGTGAATGTGGACTCCCCGACACCGCCCGCCGTAGCCGCGCCGTCGCTCGAGCCCGCGCCCGTCAGAATGCCGGACCCGACGCCGCCCACGGTTGCCGCGCC
>JAYNJY010000098.1:0-8042 GCA_038110665.1 Rhodospirillaceae bacterium
GTCGAGGATGGCGTATGCCGCCTCGGTGGCGAGCTGGTGGCCGGAGGCGACGGCGAAATCGCCGGCGTCGATGGCTTGTTTTATCGGCATGTCAATTTCCCCCCGAAGCCCCGGATCAGTCGACACGACTCGGATGGCGAACTTTCATCGGCACCCGCATCAGGTCGCGGCCGATGATAATATCACCGTCATAGACGGCCCGCATCTCGCCGATCAGTGCCTCGATCACCCCGGGCGCGTCGAGCATCGGGATGAAGTGGCTGAGCACCAGGGTCTTGGCGCCGGCGCGGCTGGCGGCGGCGAGCGTATCGACCGGCCTGGCCGCGTTGCCGCCGTCGACGGCCAGGGGCTCGGCCGGCCGGATTGTCGGCGGTTCCGCCACGGCGGTGACCGACGGTGGGGCAGCAGCGGACGGAATAGAGACGGACGGGGCCCGCGGAGAGGGTTCCATAGGCGCCGCCGGCGGGGTTCCGTACTCCGCCGGCGGAGCCTCTCTCCGCGAGCCCGCGGCCGGAGGTGGGGTTCCGGGGGATTCGGCCAGGTCGGTGACCAGGCGGTGCCCCGATCCCCCCTCGGGGGATAGCGGGAAGCTGTTGACGAGTTTCAACGGATGCCGGCCGAACAGCGTGAGAATGCCGCCCTTTGGCCCGTCGAGGGTGAAGCGGTAGCGCGCGACGACGCCGCCCATGTCGGCAATGGTTGCCGGATACCAGTCGATGTCCTTGAAGCGGATGACGAGCGCGCCGTCGGGGCCGGCGCCGGCCTCGAAGGCGGCGTTACCGTCGCCTTGCGCAAGCGCCTGGGACTGGGCGGCGAAGGCGGTCGTCAGGGTGAGAACGAGGCCGGACAGCACGAAATGGCCCGCAAGGCGCGCTTGCAGGCGCCGCTGCCATCCGCGCGGCACGCTTCCCCTCCCGCCTTGCGGCAGGGGCGCGACGGCAGGCCGACCTGGCTTACCGTCATGGGCCGGCATGTTCCCGGAACTGGAACACTCCCGACCCGGGCCGAACTTCAAAACGCGAACCGCACGGAACCAATCGATCCTTGCGTTCTTCAATCGGCCGAATCTCCGATGCCGAGTGTCGCTGCAAAGCCTTCAACAAACCGTTAACCATGAAGCGCGATGATGATTAACGCTTTCGATCGCCAACAACGCCTTTAATCTCAGGACATGAAACACTAGATTGAGGGCACCGCTCCGCACCTACGGAAGGTCCGTCCGCGCATGACCGCCTCAACCATTTCTCCGCTCCGTGTCGCATTCATCCATGCGCCGGATCCGGTCTACGCGGACACCCAGAACTACGGTGCCAAGTTCATGCCGGTCTGGGCCTATACGCTGGGTGCGCACATCCCCGGCGACGGCCGGTTCGAGCTGTCGCTCACCGATTGCCGGTTCGAACCGGAAGCCGGCATCGCCGAAGCGGACGTCTATCTTTTCAGCGGCATCAACCAGGACTACGGCAACCTGGAGCGCGTGCGCGCGGCCCTAAAGGCGCGCTATCCGAAGGCGCGCTCGATGATCGGCGGGCCGATCTGCTGGTCGTTCGACCAGGCCGGCACGCTCGGACAGCTCGACAATTTCGACCACATCTTCATCGGCGACGGCGAGGAGGCGATTGAGGGCCTGCTCGACGCGATCCGCACCGGCGCGCCCCTCGAGCGCGTTACCAAAGCCGAGCGCCGCTTCCCGATCGCCGACGCGCGGCCGTTCTACAAGCCGATGCTCGACGCCACCGTCGGGCGTTACTACGGCGCCGTGCTCGAGGTCTCGCGCGGCTGCCCGTTCCTGTGCGAGTTCTGCGACATCCGCATCCTCCCGGACAACAACCGGGCGCACAACAAGTCGGCTGAATTGATCGTCGCCGAGCTCGACCACCTCTGCCGGCTCGGCGTCAAGCAGGTGCTGTTCGCCTGCGACAACTTCATCGGCGAGCCGCGCTGGGCCGAGGACGTCATCGACAAGATCCTGGAATGGCAGCAGCGCACCGGTTTCCGGCCGAGCCTCTACACCTGGCTCACCATCAACCTCTACAAGCTCGAGGACTTGATGGTGAAGATGCGCCGCGCCGGCTTCGACATGCTGTTCATCGGCATCGAGAGCTTTTCCAGGAATTCGCTCTTGGAAACCGCCAAGGTGCAGAACACCGCCACCGACATGATCCAGGTCGTGCGCAAGGTGCAGTCCTACGGTTTCATCGTCGTCGCCGGGCTGATCTTTGGCTTCGATTCCGATACCGAGGCGTCCTTCGACGAGACGCTGACGGGGCTCCGCGAGGGCGCGCTCCTGTCGGGCGATCCGTCTTTGCTGACGGCGCTGCCGGGCACGCCCTTGTACCGGCGCATGAAGCTGTCGGGGCGGCTGCGCCAGGTGCGTTTCGGCCTTGGCGGCTACAAGTACCAGACCAACATCAAGTACGTATTGCCGCGCGAGGTCATGATCGCCGGCTACAAACGCTTCGTCACCGCGTTCTGCAAGGGCGCCTACCAGTACCAGCGCCTGAAGGGTTTCATGGACCTCTTGGAGGAAGGCAACTTCGTCGCCATGCCGGGCAAGGGCTTCGGCAACTTACGGCTTTTCCTCAAGATGATCCTCGCGAACCGGGCCGCCATGTGGCAGATGACGCAGCGCCTAGCGCGTTTCGCCATGAGCCCGGCCAACGTCTATTGGGCGTTCCGCGGCCTCTTGCTGGCGTTGTCGCGGCCGGGACGCGGCGGTTTCGGCTATTTCCAGTTCTGGTTCTTCGCCTGGACCAACGCCATTCTCAAGTACCGCTACATCTCGGACGACGACTTCGACCTCGAAAGCGTCGCCGCCGACTTTAAGATCAAGGACATCCTGCCGGCCGACTACGAAAGCTCCGCCAACGAGGCTATACCCGCTGGCAAGATCAAGGCGCAGCTGCGCGCCACCATATCTCAGCTCGAAAGCGTCATTGTCGAACGGACGGCGTAGGCGACTTTCCGTCGCCCAGACCGTTCAGGCGGTCTCCTGCAGGAAGGACTTGAACTCCAGGTCCTTGCGCACGAAGTCGTGGACCAGCAACGCCAGCATGCGGTGATAGAAGCGTTCCGCATCCAGCGACAGCACCTCTTTCGCAAACTCGGCCTGCATCTCCTTCAGTTCCGCCAGCAACAGCCCGTGAAAATCGGCATGCTCGCGCGCGGCCGGAAACCCGCACTCGAAAAGCAGGCTTTCCTCGCGCTGGAAGTGTTCGCGGACCATTTCGATGAACGCCGCGAAGCGGCCGCCATAGACTCTCGCGCTTCTTACGCCGTCGGACAGCACGGCACGCAGCGATCCGATTTCGTCGACCAGCCGCTGGTGGTCGGTGTCGATCTCCCGGTTGCCGACCTGGAATTCACTCGTCAGTTCGAAACGGTCCGCCACCGGCTCTAATCCCATCGAATGGTGTTTTGCCCGGCATTATACGTTCATAACGAGGGAAACACGCGCCTTTTCGCCGAAACCGCGCAATCGGCTCATTCGGCGTCCGTCCGCACCAGCGCCGGCGAGGTCAGGATCATGCGGATCAACTCACCCTGGCGGCCGGTTCCGGTCTTGGCGAAGACCTGCTTCAGGTAGGTCCGGGCGGTGCTGAGCGTGACCCCCATGGCCTCGGCCGCCTCGTCCAGGCGGTCGCCGCGGGCCAGTGCAGAGGCCAACCTGGCCTCCGACGCGGTCAGGCCGAACAGCCGGGCGATGACCTCCGGCGCCACTTCCAGCCTGCGTTCCGGATCGGTGACGAAAAGCAACGCGTTGGCGCCGGCGCCGGTCGCCGCCTCCTGTTCGAGGCGTGACACCTGGATCGAATAGGGCCTGAGCATCGACTGGCGTTCGAGAGCCAGCGCGCGCGAGGTCCGCCCGCCGCCGTCGACGACCTCCCGGATCAGAATACGGAGCGCTTCGGTGTCCTGCGGGCGCGAGCCCCGCAGCACGTTGTCCTGCCCGACGACGAGACCGTCCTTGGCGGCGACGATCTCGGCGCCGAGCGGATTCATGAACACCACGCGGGCCGCGCTGTCGACGACGACGACGCCGACCGGCACCCGATTGAGCGCCGCCTCGCTCATCTGCACCGCCGCCGAACTGCCTTCGGCGGCCGCGTATTCGGCCATCGCCGCGTCGATGGCGAGCGCCAGGTCGCGCGACGGGCACGGCTTGGTGTAAAAGCGGAACACGTCGACGTCGTTGATGGCGCTGATGGCGACGCCGAGGTCCGCGTTGCCGGTAAGGATGATGACGCGCGTCCGGGCTGACGCCGCCTTGACCTTCCCTGCCAGTTGAATGCCGGTCATCTTCGGCATCGAGATGTCGGAAACGACCACGGCAAAAGTTTCTTCGGCGACCCGCTCGGCGGCACGCCTGGGGTCGGTCTCGAACGTCAACTCCCAATCCGGCCTGAGCCCGTGCATGGAGCGCTGCATCGCCTCCAGCAGCAACGGCTCATCGTCGACGAAAAGGACCTTGTTCATCCCCATAAGACATCCGCGACAATTCCGCCGGCGAACCGTCACGGCCGCCGATCCTGCCTGAAACTATATTGCGACCGGCCGGCAAAGCCATGCCGGAACGACCGCCTAAACGCGAAAATCCTCCCCAAATGGTGATGTTGCGGCGCGCCCGAAAGCAACAAATTGCAATCGTCAATTGGTCCGAAACCGAGAGGGGTCCGGGTGATGAGCAAGCTTTCGACCGCACGCCGCGCGTTGGCGAACACGGCCGTCGCTTCGACGATCTGTCTCATCGGCCTGTCGTTGCCCGGCCAAGCGTCGGCCGACAACGCCCTTCACTTCGGGATCGTCCCGCAACAATCGGCGACGCAGTTGGCGCGCGCCTGGATACCGTTTTCATGCGCGAATTGTCCCGACGCGTCGGCAGCGAAATCACTTTCGCCACGACCAAAGACATCCCGACCTTCGAGAAATGTCTCGCCACGGGCGCCTATGAACTCGCCTACATGAACCCCTATCACTATACCGACTTCCACGAGACGTCCGGCTACCGCGCCTTCGCCCAGCAGGCCGGGAAGCGGCTGCAGGGGGTGATCGTGGTACGCGCCGAAAGCGCGCTCAAGTCGCTCGACGACCTCGCCGGCGCAAAGCTCGCCGTCCCCTCGCCCGCTGCCTTCGGCGCCAGCGTGTTGCCGCGCGCCGAGCTGCGCGGACGCGGCATTCCGTTCGAGCCGAACTACGTCAAGTCGCACGACTCGGTCTATAGCGCCGTCGCAGTCAGTCTTTTCCCTGCCGGCGGCGGCGTCAAGCGCACCTTCGCAAGCATCGACGGCAAGCTGCGCAGCCAGCTTCGCGTCATCTACGACACCAAGGCCTATACGGCATATGCCTTCGCCGCGGCGCCGAAGGTCGGCGCCGAACTGGCGGCGCGCATCGGCGCCGCGATGGCTGAAATCGTCAAGGAACAGCCGGCGCTGACCAAGCCGATCGGTATCGCCGCCTTCGAAGCGGCCGCCGATGCCGACTGGAACGACGTGCGCGCACTCGGCCTGACGGCCGCGGAAACCGGCCTCGCCGCCACGGGAGACGTCAAATGTCATTCAGACTGAAGACAATTCTCAGCATCGGCCTGATCGAGGTCGTGCTGCTGACGGCGCTGGTGGTCAGCGGCCTGCATTACCTGCGCGAGACCAACGAGGAACAGCTCTTGCATCGCGCCGAATCGTCCGCCAAGCTGTTCGCCGGCATGACCGCCGACGCGGCAGTCGCCAACGACCTGGCGACGCTGGATGTGCTGGTCAAGCAGGCGCTCGCCAATCGCGGCATGCTCTACGTGCGGGTCCGCAACGCTTCCGGCGACGTGCTCGCCCAGGGTGGCGACCCGGCCATCCTGGCCGCACCCTTCCGCGTCGATGTGTCCGTGGCCGAGGCCGACGGCGACCTCCGCTTCGACGTATCGCATGCGATCGAGGTCGCGGGTCGGGTGTTCGGATCGGTCGAACTGGGTATCGATGCCGCTTCCGTCGACGTCGCCGTGGCCGAGGCGCGGCAATGGATGCTGGTCGTCGCCGGCTTTGAAATCGTGCTCGTCGCGCTGTTCAGCTTCGCGCTCGGAACCGCGCTGACGCGCCAGCTCGCGCACTTGCAGAAAGGCGCGAGGCAGGTGGCGAACGGCAACTTCGGCTATCTGATCAAGGTCAACGGCCAGGACGAACTGGCCGACACGGCGATGAGCTTCAACTCTATGTCGGGCGCGCTCGCCGTCTACGCGCGTGAACTGGAGACCGCCCGGGCCGTAGCGGAAGCCGGCCGAGTGCGCGCCGAATCGACCCTGGCGGACGCGATCGAGAGCCTTTCGCTCGGCGTGCTCATAGCCGACGCCGACGGCCGCGTGCTGCACGTCAACAATGCGCTGGTCGAACTCTACCGGTCGTCCGCCGTCGACATCACCAAGGCGCGCGACCTCGACGAGGTCATGCGGCTGACGCGCCCTTTGATCGTCGGCCACGTCGTGCATGAGAACTCGGCCACCGACGACCAGGGCAACCAGCGCACGCTCGAGATGGCCGATGGCCGGCGCTATCTGCATACCCGGCGCACCACGTCTTCGGGCGGCACGGTCTTCGTCACCGCCGACATCTCCGCCGTCTACGCCGCCGAGCAGCGCGCCCTCCGGCTCGAGGTCGAACTGATGCAGGCGCAGAAGCTGGAATCGCTCGGCACACTCGCCGGCGGCATCGCCCACGAAATCAACACGCCGATCCAGTACATCGGCGACAACCTTCGGTTCCTCGAGCAATCGCTGGAAGACTACAACGCCATTCTCGGCACCCACCTCGCGCTGGCCGACGCTCTTGGCGAGCGCGACGACTGGACCCCGGCCATGCTCGACGGAAACCTCGACCAGTTTCTGGACCGGTGCCGGAGGATCGCCGAGGAGAAGGACCTGGAGTTCCTGTCGGCCGAAGCTCCGTTGGCCGCGCGCCAGTCGATCGAAGGGGTCGAGCATGTCGCCGGCATCGTCCGCGCCGTGAAGGAATTCTCGCACCCGACGTCGAGGGAGATGGCCCCGGTCGACCTCAACCGGGTGGTCGAACGCGCCGTCGCGGTCTGCCGTAACGAGTGGAAGCACGTCGCCGAGCTCGATCTCGCGCTCGAAGCCGCCTTGCCGCTGGTCATGGGCCTGGAGGGCGAACTCAACCAGGTCGTACTCAACCTCGTGGTCAACGCCGCCCAGGCGATTGCCGAAAAGGGCGGCAACGGCCGCATTGCCATCGTCACGGAAACCACGCACGACATCGTCGCGCTTCGCATCCAGGACACCGGCGCCGGCATTCCGGCCAATATCCGCAACCGGGTATTCGAGCCGTTCTTCACGACCAAGGACGTCGGCACCGGCAGCGGCCAGGGCCTGGCCATCGCGCGTGACATCATCGTCAACAAGCATGGCGGCAACATCGATTTCGACAGCGTTCCCGGTACCGGCACCGAATTCCTGATCACGTTGCAGCCGGCGCAGGCAGGCAGCTAGGCAAACCGCATGCCGCCCCATGCCAAGGCGGGGGTCGGCGCATGATCATCTCCCGCCCCCCTGCGGCAAAGGTCCGCGTGCTGTTCGTCGACGACGACGTCAGCCTGCTCAATGCGCTCAGGCGAACACTGTACGATATGCGCGGCGAGTGGGACATGAGCTTTGCCGACGGCGGCGAAAAGGCGCTGGCCGAGATGATCTAGTCGGCGCTGGTCGTGCATCGCTTCGAGTTGCGCCGCGCCAACATCTGGCTCGAAAACCTGTGCAAGGGCGAAGGCAAGCCCGACGTGGCGCGGCTTTCGGCCGAAGTCCGGCGATACGTCAACCGAGAGCGCCTCAAGCGCCTCGGCATCCATCTCGGCGAATGAAGCGGGCAGCCGAAATGGATGGCCACAGCGAAAGCGAAGGGCGCGCCCAGGTGCCCGACACGGCGGTACTTTTCATCGACGATGACCCGGAAGTGCTGGCCAGCCTCGGACACGCGCTCAGGCCCTGGCGCGAGGACTTCGAAACGCTGTTCGTATGCGGCGGACGGGCCGGCATCGATGTGCTGGCC
>JAYNJY010000098.1:8052-10190 GCA_038110665.1 Rhodospirillaceae bacterium
GTGCTGGCCCGCCGGCCGGTCGACGTCGTCGTTACCGACATGGCCATGCCCATGGTCGACGGCGGCCAATTGATCGAGCGGGCGCGCAAGCTGCGGCCCGGGGTCGCCTGCATCGTCCTCTCAGGCCGTTGTGCGCCAGGGCGCGTCGAGGCGTTGACCAATTCGGGCGCGGTCTTTCTCGCCAAGCCGGCGGCGCCCGAAGTGATCATGGCCATGGTCGAGGATGCCGTCGACTGGCTCGCGACGATGTGTTGACGCCGGGCCCTCGGCGTCATTGCATTTTCCCGGGTTTGGCCCCAAATAGCGCTCGATCCGCGGAAACCGGGTGGACGGGCGATTTTCACCGCCCACCCCGGCCCGCTCTGCACAGGATGCCGAAATGGCAAACCGTTCGAAGACCGGCTGGCAGCCGTTCGGAACCGTGCTCGGCTACGCGCCGGGCGACGTTCCCGCCTTTTCATCCGATTACGACACCGTCGACGAAGTCGCCATGCCCGACCGCAGCGCCTTCAAGAGCGTCCTCGATGGCGTCTACATGGGCCACAAGTGGCAGTGCGTCGAATTCGCCCGGCGCTGGATGTACGTCAACCGTGGCCACGTCTTCGACAACGTCGCCATGGCCTACGAGATTTTCCGGCTCGACGAGATTGAGTCCGTTTCCGGCGGCCACCGGCTGCCGCTCAAGTCGTTCCGCAACGGCTCGCACCGGCCGCCGGAGCCGGGCGCGCTGGTCATTTGGAACGAGGGCGGCTGGTTCGAGCGCACCGGCCACGTCGCCGTCGCGGTCGAGGTCGGTGACCGCGTCGTGCGTATTGCCGAGCAGAACGTCAATCACCGTAAGTGGCCGGACGGCGCGCATTGGTCACGCGAGCTGCCGCTGATCCGCGATGCCTCGGGCGCCTACTGGCTGCACTGCACCTACGACGACACCTCGGTCCTCGGCTGGGTGATCCAGACCGACGACCCGACCCACGCCGTCGTGCCGACGACACCCGAACCGCGCCTGTTCAATCTGCAGATCCGCGATGTCGAGCCCAATCCTCGGCCCTGGCTCGACGAAGCCAAGCCGGCGGAGCAGTCCTACCTGGAGTTCATGGGCGGACATCGCCTGGCCAGCCGCGACGACCATCTCGGACGCTATTTCGTGATGAGCGAGACCGCCCGCAACGAGGTCAAGCGCGCCACCAACGAACTGCACGCCATGTTCATGCATGCCACCGAATACGTGCTCGAACATCCGGAAATACTGGAACGCTTCAACCTGCCCGCCGCGCTGCTGCCGCGGCTGCGATTGAGCTGGGAGAACCGGCGCACCCACAACATCACCGCGCGGTTCGACTTCGCGCTCTCCGAGAACGGCCTCAAGGTCTACGAATACAACGCCGATTCCGCTGGCTGCCACATGGAGTGCGGGCTGGTACAGGGGCGCTGGGCCGCGCACCACGGCGTCACCGAGGGCCGCGACCCCGGCGCCCGCCTCTCCGAGGCGCTGACCCGCGCCTGGCTCGACAGCCACGTCGACGGGCCGCTGCACATCCTCCAGGACGAGGACAAGGAAGAGGACTATCACGCCCTCTACATGAAATCGGCCGCCGAAGCGGCCGGCGTGCGCTGCAAGCTGGTGCGCGGGCTCTCGGGCCTCGACTGGGACGCCGCCGGGCGCGTCGTCGATGCCGATGGCGAGCGCATCGACTGGGTGTGGAAGACCTGGGCCTGGGAAACGGCGCTCGACCAGTTGCGCGACGAGGCCGTCGACAAGGAAGCCTTTCTCGAAAGTCACCATTTCGAGGAACGGCGCGACCACGCGCCGCGGTTGATCGACGTGCTGCTGCGCCCGGAAGTCATGATATTCGAGCCGATGTGGTCGTTGATCCCGTCGAACAAGGCGATCCTGCCGGTGCTTTGGCACCTCTACCCGCGCAGTCCCTATCTGCTAGAGACGCACTTCGAGCTGACCAGCGACCTGGTCGCGCGCGGCTACGTCAAGAAGCCCATCGTCGGGCGTTGCGGCGGCAACATCGCGCTCGTCGACTATAACGCGCGCGTGCTCGAGGAAACCCAGGGCCAGTTCCACGACCGCGACGACATCTATCAGGAACTGTTCGCGCTGCCGCAGATCGGCGGGCTCTACACCCAGG
>JAYNJY010000099.1:0-9132 GCA_038110665.1 Rhodospirillaceae bacterium
GTCATGGGCCGGACCATAACACGCGGCGGGACCCCTTAACCGAACGGGTTTTTGCGTGCGTGATGGCGTTCATGAGCCAACGCTACCGTCACGAGGAACTGATCCAGGCCGCCGCCGAATTGTACGAGGCGGCCGGTCTCGAACTCGACATCGCCCGGGTCGTCGCCGAAATCCTGGTCGAGGCCGACCTGCTTGGCTATTCGACGCACGGGTTGCAATTCATGCCGGCCTAACTGGGTCAGCTCGAAGGCGGCAAGTGGGCGACCTCGGGCATGCCTGAAATCGTCGCCGACCGCGGTGCCGCCATTCGCCTCGACGGGCGTGGGCTGCCCGGCCAATGGAATGTCGTCAAGGCGCTGGAGATGGCGATGGCGCGCTCGACCAAGTCGGGCGGGCCGCATCCGGTGGTTTCCGTCGCCATCGGCCGTAGCCAGAACATCTCGTGTCTCGCCACCTACTGCCGGCGCGCGGCGGAAGCCGGCGTGATGGCGATCCTGGTGACGTCCGGCCAGGCCAACGCCGTCGTCGCGCCGGCCGGGGGCAGGGCGGCGGCGCTTTCGACCAGCCCGATCGCCGCCGGCATCCCGGCGGGCTCCAATTCCCATGACCATCCGATCCTGTTCGATACCGCGACATCGGCGACGACCAACCGGATGATCGAACGCACCCGACGCGAAGGCGGCAAGCTTCCGTACAAGGCGCTGGTCGACGCGCTCGGCAATCCGTCCGCCGACCCGGAGGCGATCTACACCGATCCGCCCGGCGCCATCCTGCCGATGGGCGGGCTCGAGACCGGCCACAAGGGCGCCGCCATCTCGATCCTGATCGAAGCGTTGACCTCCGGCCTGGCCGGCTGGGGCCGTGCGCCCGGTGCCGAAAAGCCGTTCGGCAACAACGTGTTCCTGCAAATCATCGACCCCGACGCCTTCGCCGGGTTCGACGCCTTCACGCATGAGACCGAACACCTGGCCGAGAGCATCCGGGGCGTCCCGCCGATGGCCGGCACCGATGCGGTGCGCGCGCCGGGCGACCGCACCTATAGGCTATGGCACGAGCAGACCGCCTATGGCGTCGATCTGCACCCGGAAATCCTGCCGCGCATGGCGCCGTGGTTCGAGAAGTACGGCGTGACGCCGCCGCAACCTATATAGCCTGGGCCGATCTGGACTAGGCTCTCCTGAACATCCCGACGATCTCGACGTGGCCGGTGAAGCGGAACTGGTCGACCGGCGTCACCCGTTCCAGCCGGTAGCCGCCCTGGATCAGGATTTCGGCGTCGCGGGCGAAAGTCGCGGGCTCGCACGAGACCGCGATGACGGTAGCGACCGAAGAGCGCGCCAGTTCGCGTGCCTGCGCCTCGGCGCCGGCGCGGGGCGGGTCGAAAAGGGCGGCGTCGTGGGGTTTGAGGTCCTCGGCGGCGACCGGGTTTTCGAACAGGTCGCGCTTTTTCGTGACGACCGCCTTGAGCCCCGGCGCGCCGCGCCAGGCGGCATCGAGCGCGGCCAGGGCCTTCGCATCGCTGTCGAAGGCATCGACCTGGGCCTGCCTCGCGAGCCTGAGCGTGAACGGGCCGCAACCGGCGAAGAGATCGATCACGCGTTCACAATTGCCTGCATGTTCGAGCATCAGCGCCGCGAGCGCCGTCTCGCCGGCCGCCGTCGCCTGCAGAAAGCCGCCGGCCGGTGGCAATAGCTTGGCACCGCCGATGCTCAGGACCGGGTCGCGGCGCGTCACCACCGGGTCGCCGTCGGCCGATAGGCGCGCGAGATCGAGCCGGTCGGCGGTTTCGCTCAAGCCAGTCAGCGCCGCATAATCGAGTTCGCCTGCGCTTAACAGTGCCACGTCGAGGCCGGTTTCGGTCAGCGTCGCGGTGACGTCGAGGCGGCGCCGGCCAGGCAGGCATCGCGCCAACTCGCGTGCCGCGCCGATGGCGCCCTCGAGTTCCGGCGCCAACACAGGGCAATGGTCGATTTCGAGCAGATCGTGGCTGCGCGCGCGCATGAAACCGACACGGATTTGCCCGCTCTCCTGGCGCACGTGCAGGGTGACGCGCCGGCGGCCGGCGCCGTGCGCGTCGATCAGCGTATCGACGGGAACGTCGATGCCACGGTTGGCGAGCGCGGTCGCGACCGCGCCGCGTTTCCACTCGGCGGAGGTCGCCATTGCCAGGTGTTGTACGCTGCAGCCGCCGCAGGCGCCGAAAAGCGGGCAGGGCGCCGACACGCGCTCGGGCGCGGCCTCCAGCACGCGGAGCAGCCGGCCGCGCTCGCCCGCGACGTCGGCCTCGATGCGCTCGCCCGGCAGCGCGCCAGCGACGAAAACAGGCCCGGTCTCACCCTCGGCGATGCCGTCGCCGTGGCGGCCGAGGCGGATGATGGTGAGTTCGAGCCGCGCCGTACGCTTCGGCCCGCCGCCGCCCTTGCGTTTCCGCGAACGTCCGTTCACTCGGCACCTCCAAGGTCCTTCCCATAGGCCACGCCGGGGCCGATGGCCATCCGTTTGTTGACGATTGCGGGAGCCTGAGTCAAAACCGGCTCATGCCCATGCACGCGGAAAAGCGCGTCCTGCCTTACACGCCGGAGCAGTTGTACGAACTGGTCCGCGACGTCGAGCGGTACCCTGAATTCCTGCCCTGGTGCCAGGCGCTGCGCGTGCGCCGGCGCGAGCCGGCAGGTGACGGCGAACTGGTGCTCGCCGACATGGTGATCGGTTTCAAGGTGTTCCGCGAGCGCTTCACGTCACGCGTCGTCGCGACGCCGGCCACGCCCGGCAGGGCGCCCCGGATCGACGTCGCCTACACCGAGGGGCCGTTCAAGTTCCTCAACAACCATTGGGTCTTCAACGCCTTGCCCGAAGGCACGGAAATCGACTTCTTCGTCGACTTCGAATTCAACTCGCGCATCCTGGAAAAGGCCATTGGCCTGGTATTCAACGAGGCGGTGCAGAAGATGGTCAACGCCTTCGAGGCGCGCGCCCGCCAGGTCTACGGCGCCGGTGGCTCCTAGCGCCGGGCCATCCCAAGCAGCATGTCGAGGGCGGTGAGCACGCTGGCGCGGCGCACGGCGGCGCGGTCACCGTCGAAAACGCGGGCGGCATGCACGGTCTCGAAGCCCCGCCGCGCCGCCGCCAGGTGCACCAGGCCGACCGGCTTGGTCGCGGTGGCGCCGCCGGGCCCGGCGATGCCGGTGACCGAGACCGCGAGGTCGGCGGGCGAATGCGCGAGCGCGCCCTCGGCCATGGCGCGGGCGACCTCCTTGCTGACCGCACCGACGCTTTCGAACAACGCTTCCGGCACGCCGAGCATCTCCTGCTTAGCTTCGTTGGTGTAGGTGACGAAGCCGCGTTCGACCACGTCGGACGACCCGGCGACGGCGGTCAGCACGCCGGCGATCATCCCGCCGGTGCACGACTCGGCCGTCGCCACGCGGAGCTTGCCGGCGCGGCAGACCGCGAGCAGTTCGGTCGCGGTGGCGAGCAGTTCGTCGTCGAGGATCATCGCGTCCCTCCGTCAGAACCGACCGAGCGCATAGCCGAGCGCGACCAGCGCGACGGCGGCGTAGAACGCGGCGAAGATGTCGTCGAGCATGATGCCGAGCCCGCCGGCGAAGCGGCGTTCCGCCCAGCTGACCGGCCACGGCTTGACGATATCGGCGACGCGGAAGAACAGGAAGCCGAGCGCGTAGTAGAGCGGGTCGAGCGGCGCGGCGAGCGCCAGCGTCAGCCATTGCCCGGCGACCTCGTCGATGACCACGGCGCCGGGGTCCTCGGTACCGGCGGCCCGGGCGTAGATGTCCGACGCCCAGACGCCGACGGCGAAAACCGCCAAGGCGGCACCGAACAGCGCGGCCGGCCCCCAATAGAGGTGGATGGCCCAGGCGAAGGGCAGGGCGGCGAGCGATCCCCAGGTGCCCGGCATGCCCGGCAGCAGGCCGGAGCCGAACCACGTCGCCAGCAGAATCGGTGGGCTCAGGAGGGAGGGTTTCGGGCGCTCGGCGGGGGCTTCGATCATGGGGAACCCTATCCTCTTTGCCGCCTCGGCGTCAAAATCCGGCTGAATCCGTAAATCATCCCCGTTTTCGCGCGCAAAGGGCCTTCCGACAAGCAATATTGCCTTGCGCCGCTTGCACCATGTCGATAATTTTTTCACGGGGTTTAATGAGGGGAAATAACCCGTCGAACACCCGGGAGGGAATTGCTGACCAAGGCGGTTTCGGCCGTACCGACAACAATGCGAAGGGTGGCGGATTGAGGGATGTCGAAACGTATTGCCGGTGACGAAAAATCCTGGTTTGCCGGTTTTCGGGAGAGGGTCACGGAACTCTTTCCCGAACGCCAGGTACACTTCAGAACTGACGGCAAAGTCAGTTTCTTCCGCATCACCACCGGGTCGCAGGTGACGTCGCTGGCGGCGACCACGCTGACGCTCGGTTGGATCGCCTTCTCCTCCTACAGCTACGTCGAGCGCGACCGCGTCATCGCCCTCAAGGACGGGCAGATCGCCAACGCGCGGCTCGCCTATCATAGCCTGTTGGGCGAGGTCGCCGAATACCAGAACAAGTTCAACGCCATCACCCAGGATCTCGAGCGCAATCACGCGATGATGCTGAGCCTGGTCGAACGCAACGCCAAGCTGCAAAACAGCCTGCGCGCGGTCTCCGACGAACTGCGCTCGACCCAGGACGACCGCGACGACATCGTCAAGGCGCGCGAGCAGCTCCGGCGCAAGCTCTTCAGCCTGGAACACGAGGTCCGCGGCATGACCAGCCGCAATTTCGCGCTCAAGGACAACCTGGACACCGCCGAGAGCGACCTGCAGCAGGCGCTGGCCGAGCGCAACCAGGCCCGCCACGAGGGGTCGCGCATGCGCACCTACGTGCGCCAGCTCGAAACCCGCCTCGCCAATTTGCAAGAAACTCACGAGCTTTCCGTGCAGCGCCTGACCGAGCAGACCGTGAGCCAGATCGACAACCTGGAACACGTCATTTCGCTGACCGGCATCGACCCGCGTAAGCTCGCCGGCCCGGCGGACGTCGCCATGGCCGGACAGGCGACCAATGAAAAGGCCGGGCAGGGCGGCCCGTTCATCCCGGCCGAGGCACTCGACGCCATGCCCGCCGGCGATCTCCGCAACGGCCTCGACCAGCTGGACAACCATCTGGCGCGCCTCAGCGCGCTACAGTCGACCATGCGCTTCATGCCGCTGGTGGCGCCGCTCGACACCTATTACATCACGTCCGGCTACGGCAAACGCCGCGATCCCATCAACAACCGCTGGGCGGCGCATTACGGCCTCGATTTCGGTTCGACCATGAAGGCGCCGGTGCATTCCACGGCGCCCGGCAAGGTCGTCGTCGCCGGCTGGAACGGCCGCTACGGGCGCTATATCGAAATCGACCACGGCAACGGCATCAGCACCCGCTACGGCCATCTCAACAAGATCTTCGTGAAACGCGGCCAGAAAGTGGGCTTCCATGAGAAGATCGGCCTGCTCGGCGACTCCGGCCGCACCACCGGTCCGCATCTTCACTATGAAACGGTCTTCAAAGGGCGTAACATCAACCCGATGTAGTTCATTCAAGCGGGCCGTCATGTTTTCCAAAACTAACAAGGGGAAGCCGGCGGCAACACCGGAGCCCCCGAAGGCGCCGACCAAACCGGCGCCGCCCTCGCTGATCAGCCGCGATCTCAAGATCGTCGGCGATTTGAAGAGCGATGGTGAAATCCAGATCGACGGCTCGGTCGAAGGCGATATCCGTTCCAAGACCCTGATGATCGGCGAAAGCGCGCACATCAAGGGCGAGATCACCGCCGATTCGGTGATCGTGCACGGTACTGTCAACGGCGAGATCAAGGCGCGCTCGGTCAAGCTGGCGCGCTCGGCGCACATGGTCGGCGACATCCTGCACGAGGACCTGGCGATGGAGACCGGCGCCTTCCTGGAAGGCCACTGCCGGCGCATGGAAGAAGAAAAACCCGCCCGCGTCGCCGCCAACAACCACGACGTGGCGGAGAAGCCGCAGGAGCAGGCGAAAGAAAGCCGGCTGACCTCGGTCCCGGCCTCGTCGACGACCTAGGCCGCGCCCTCGAGAACCTTCGCGTAGAACGCCGGATCGACGTTGCCGCCGGAACAGACGACGACCGTCGTCCTGCCCTTGCATTCGAGCTTGCCGGAAAGTGCCGCCGCCAGCGCGGCGACGCCGCCGGGCTCGACCACGACCTTGAGCCTAAGGAACGCCTGGACCATGGCCGCGCGCACCTCGTCGTCGGAAACGGCGACGCCGCCGGCCAGGTTGGCCTGCGCGGCGGCGAAGGTGACGATACCCGGCATCGGCGGCATCAGGGCATCGCAGATGGTATTGGCGCCGTCCTCGTTGCCGACGCGCGCACCGGCGCGAAGCGAACGGCCCATGCTGTCGAAGCCGACCGGCTCGGCGGCATAGACCTTGGCGTTCGGACATTCGGCACGGACCGCGATGGCGACACCTGAGACCAGCCCGCCGCCACCGGTCGGGCAGGCGACCTGGTCGAGCGTGGCGCCGAGCGCCGCGACCTGCTCGCAAAGCTCCAACCCGGCCGTGCCCTGGCCGGCGACGACGCGGGCGTCGTCGTAGGGTTTGACCAGTTCGGCGCCGCGTTCGCTGGCGATCCGGGCGCCGAGCGCGTCGCGGTCTTCCTTGTAGCGGTCGTAGAGCACGACCTCGGCACCGTAGCCGCGCGTGTTGGCGATCTTGAGCGCCGGCGCGTCCTCGGGCATGACGATCACGGCCGGGATGCCGAGCAGCTCGGCGGCATGCGCGACGCCCTGGGCATGGTTACCGGACGAGAACGCGACGACACCATTTTTCTTTTTATTTTCTGGGATTTGCGAAAGCGTGGTGAAGGCGCCCCGGAACTTGAAAGCACCGGTCCGCTGCAGCATTTCCGCCTTCACCAGCAGCCGACCGCCGACCATCTCGTTGAGGTGGCTCGATTCCAGCAGCGGCGTCTTGACCGCATGGCCCTCGATGCGCCGGGCGGCGGCACGAATGTCGTCGACGGTCGGGATTTCAGTGGCGGCTGGCTTTGTCTGCGGCGAGGAGGGCGTCATTCAAGGGCTCCGGGACCTGGGGTTCGGCGAGGGTGGGCGCATGGCCGAAGCCGGGCACCACGACCGGGACCATGTGCGGCAGGGCCTGCTGCATGGCCGCCAGGGTCTCGGCGGAGAGAATATCCGACAACTCGCCGCGCACAACCACCAAAGGCACGCGCCCGAGCGACCGGTAGAGCGGCCACAGATCGACGGCGCCGCGCTGGCTTTCGAGCGGCTTGGCGATGGCCGGGTCCCAATCGTGGACTACGGTTCCGTCTGGCCGTTCGATGGCGGTGCGCCTGGCCGCGCGCAGCCAGGCGTCGTCGTCCATGCCGGGCATGTCGGGAAAGCAGGACTTGAGGAAATCGGCGGCTTCGCGCCAATTCGCGAAGACCCGGTCGGCGCGGTGCACATAGGCGACGATGTCGTCGAGGCCGGCGTCGTCGATTTCCGGCCCGACGTCGTTGATCAGCGCGCCGGCCACCGTCGTCGGCATCACCGCGCCCATCGCCATCGCCATGATGCCGCCCATGGAGGTGCCGACCACGAACACCCGGTGCAGGTTGAGCGCCGCCAGCATGTGGCGCACGTCGTTGACGTAGACGGCCGGATGATAGTTGCGCCAATCGGGATCGCGCGCTGATTTGCCACGGCCGCGGATATCCGGGCAAATGACGCGCCGCGTGCCGCAAAGGCTTTTGGCGAGGGCGTGGAAATCGCGGCAGTTGCGGGTCAATCCGGGCAGACAAATCACCGGCGTGGTCGCCGCCTGCCTCGGCCCGTAGTCGCGGTAATGCAGCCGCAGCCCGTCCTCGGCGGAGAATTCGTGTTCGGTGAAAGCCGGCACCTCGGCCATCGTCAGAGTCCCAGCAAGGGTGGCAATTGGCCGAGGTCGGTGATTGCCTGTTCCGCCCGTCCGGGCAGGTTTTCAGGCGGCTGGCCATAGCGGTTGACCCACACCACGCGGAAACCGAAGTTGGCAGCGCCGGCCACGTCCCAAGCATTCGACGACATGAAGCAGATCTGCTGCTTCGGCACGTCGAGGCCGTCGACGGCAAGCTGGTAGACGCTAGGATGCGGCTTGTAGATGCCGACGGAATCGACCGAATACGACCCGTCGAGCACGGCGCCGATGCCGGCTTTGTCGATGGCGGCCTGGACCATTTCGGGCGAGCCGTTGGTCAGCACCGCCGTTTTGATGCCGCCGGCCTTGAGCTTCGCCAGCATGTCCGGCACCTCGGGGAAGGCGTCCAGTTGCCAGTAGACGTCGAGCAGCTTGCCGCGCAGGTCCGCATCCTCGATGCCGAGTGCGGCGAAGGCGTAATCGAGCGCGTCCTGCGTCACCTGCCAGAACGGCACGTACTCGCCCATCAGGCTCCTGAGCCAGGTGTATTCGAGCTGGCGTACCCGCCAGATATCGCTCAACGGCTTTTCCTTGTCGCCGAGCGCATCCTTGTGACGTGCCGCGGCGGCGGCGAAATCGAACAACGTGCCGTAGGCGTCGAACACGCAGGCGTCGATGTCGTTGCGGCCGAGAACCATGGCGGGCCTCCCTTAGTTATTTTGAACCGTTCGTTCTGAAACTTCCGGCACGTTGCCATGCATGGCCCGCGCGGTCAACGGGGCAAACAATCCGGCTGTCGCGGACCCGTCCGAGCGGCGGCTCGGGCAGCGCCGAAAATGCCGGAGGATAGCCGACAGAAGACAGGTCTATTCACGCCGAGTCACGCTTGCGCCTTGATTAACGGCACCAAACGGTTTGAGATTTGAACTCCGGGACCAAATGTATCTGCTATTGGACCGTTCCGACAGGCTCCGTCAAAGGCTTCCGCAATGCCACTCGAGCCGCGCCAGTTCGAAATCAAGACCGTAGGGTTGCAAGACCTCCCTGCACATAAAGAACTGCGAACTTTGTACCTGTACTGGGAGGAAAAGCGCGGCGGCCGGGACTTTCCGTCCTGGCGCGACATCGACCTGATGGAGTTGTATCCGATCGCGTCGGTGTTGCTGGTCAAGGACGTAATTGACGGCGGCGCCGACTACTACAACCGTTTTTGGGGTTC
>JAYNJY010000099.1:9228-10184 GCA_038110665.1 Rhodospirillaceae bacterium
ACCATGAACACACCCGATGCGAATTGCTTCACGTTCCTGTCGGGGATGCGTCGGCATCCGCGATCACGCAAATCGTCGGCGTATGCGTCGTCGTAAAATCCGCCTCGGCCGCCATCGGGACAGACGATCCCGAAAAGCTTGAACCGCTGAGCTTTTGATCCGGCACTGCACCCAGGCCCAATGGTGCATCCACGGAGGACTGCCAATCGATGCGGCCACGCCGGCGGGCAGTCGCGCTTCCCGTATGAGCAAATCGTCAGCACCGCAAACGGGACAATCCCGGACCGAAGCCTGGATCAAGCGCCAACAGCCGTGATAGCTTCCAGCTTGTCCGCTTTCCATGGCGACCGGAGTTCGCCGTATTGTCGTTCCAGATCACCCAAAGCTTAGATAAGAACGGCGTCGTCGTGCTGAAGTCGACGGGCACCTGGGACAGCGCCGAGTGGGAGCGCCAGATCGCCAGGACATGGCAACTCCTCCCCAGCGATTTCGACCCCGAGGGACGGCCGATCTTGAATGACATGACCGAATGCCAGTTTCCCGAAGCCGATTGGATGGAGCATTTCAGGTTTGTCGCGCAAAAGCTCACGACGCGGCGGAAAAAGCCGTTCCGGCGCGCCATCCTGATCAATCCCGGAACGACTGACGACGTCGGAATGGCCGTCCACCTGCTCGACGCGGCGCAGAAAGCCTGGCAACACCCGCAGATCGAAACCCGCGCCTTTACCGACCGCGACGAAGCCTACGCCTGGGTAACGGAGGAATGGCTGCGTAAATAGCCGAACGGTCGGCCGCGACATGGCCGGCAAACGGCCGCGCGCTCCACTGTCGGGAACGCCCCGTCAGTCGTCCTGGATGTGCAGGTCGTCGGCGAGGCCGAGCGCCACTTCCGTCTCGGTCAGGCGGACGCGATAGACCTGCAGGTTCTCGAGCACGCGCTGGACGTAGTTGCGGGT
>JAYNJY010000100.1:0-10074 GCA_038110665.1 Rhodospirillaceae bacterium
GGTCAGGTCTTGAGGTTGACCACCGTTCCGGGGTCCAGGTCCTCGCCGACCAGCTCGTGCAGGATCTGATCCACGAACTGACGGATACCGTGCCGCTCCGGCGTCTTCGGCGGCTCGGGAACGACCGATGCCACCTTCGGCACATAGGGCACGTCGACTGGCTCTGGGCCGATTTCCGGTTTGGCCGGTTTGGACGCCTGGTCCGGCTTCGGCGGACGCGCGGCCTCGCCGAGACGATGGCGGACGCGATCGTCGAGCTCGGCCCGGAACGCGCTCACCACGGCTTCGAGCCTGGCGTAGTCGATGAAGCCGTCCTTGCCGACGATGCCTTCGGCCTTGGCGCCGAAACGCTCCGAGAGCCGACGCTGGAGATCGGCCGGATCGGTATCGCCCGACTCGATCTTGTCGCGAATGGCCTCGACGACCTTAGCGGCCGGCCGTTCATGCGGTGGAGGATGGATTAGGAAAGACGCTGAGGCCCAATGGACGTTAGGATCCAGGTTAGCCTGGTCAGACATAACGATCTCCTTCTGTCAGATCTGATATGTAAATGTTTTATGCCCGACATAGGCGCTTCTACGCCCAATTCTGCCGACACATAACGCAGAACCTACGCGATAAACGCGTAAAAAGCAATTTCAAAGTTATGAACGGGTGTTAACGCCGGGCGGCCAGCGAATCGGCCATGACGCAAAGAATCTCGAACATCATGGTGGCGCCGACGAGCGCGGTATTGCCGCTCTGGTCGAACGGCGGCGAGACCTCGACGACGTCGCCGCCGACCAGGTTGAGGCCCCGCAGGCCGCGCAGTATCCGCTGCGCATCGGAGGTCGAATAGCCGCCGACCTCCGGCGTGCCGGTGCCGGGGGCGTAGACCGGGTCGAGGCCGTCGACGTCGAAGCTGACCTAGGTCGGACCGTCGCCGGCGATGCGCCGGGCCTCGGCGATGACCGCCTCGGTGCCCATGGCGAAGTATTCCTCGGTGGTGACGACGCGCATGCCGGACTCGTAGGAATAGGCCCAGTCGTTGTCCGTGTACATGGAACCGCGGATGCCGATCTGGATGGTGCGCTTGGGATCGAGCAGGCCTTCCTCGACGGCGCGGCGGAACGGCGTGCCGTTGGTATACTTGGCGCCGCCGAAGTATTCGTCGTTGGTATCGCAGTGCGCGTCGAAGTGGATCATGCCGACCGGGCGGTTACGCGCGATGGCGCGCATGATCGGCAGCGTGATCAGGTGATCGCCGCCGGCGGCAAGCGGCACCGCGCCGGCCGCGTGGATACGCGCGAAGAAACGTTCGACACGGCCGAGCGTATCGTCGAGATCGACCGCCTTGATCCAGGCGTCGCCCATATCGGCGCAGCGGCAGAGCGCATAGGGCACGATTTTGGAGACCGGGTGCACGCGGCGCATGAAGCTCGACATGTTGCGGATTTCGCGCGGCCCGTGGCGCGCGCAGGCTCGGTTGGTGGTGCCGCCGTCTCACGGCACGCCGACGAGCGCGATGTCGAGTGCGGCCGGGTCTTCCACGTGCGGCAGGCGCATGAAGGTCGGCAGCGAGGTGAAGCGCGGCATCACCGCCGCGTCGACGGGTTCGTACTTGCCCTTGCCGTCGCCGCTCATGCCGGCGCGTCGGGAACGACCTTCCCCGGGTTCATGATGCCCTTGGGATCCAGCGTGTGCTTGAGCGCGCGCATCAGATCGACGCCGACCGGATCGTTGTAGCGGACGACGTCCTTCCGCTTGAGTTCGCCGACGCCGTGCTCGGCGCTGAAGCTGCCGTTCAGGGTGGCGACGTAGTCATGCACCATGTGGTTGAAGTGGTCCCATTTGGCGAGGAAGGCCTTGGGGTCCATGCCGTCGGGCTGCGACAGGTTGAAGTGGATGTTGCCGTCGCCGAAATGGCCGAAGGCGGAGGGATGGATTCCGGGCAAATCGTCTTCCACCATGTGGCAGGCGCGGCGCAGGAACTCGGCGACCCTGGAGACCGGCACGGAAACGTCGTGCTTGATGCTGGCGCCGGCGTGCTTCTGCGCTTCGGGCATAGACTCGCGCAGGTTCCAGATCGCTTTCGCCTGGGCCTGCGACTGCGCCACCACGGCGTCGATGATGACTTCGTCCTCGAGCGCGTCGGCGAGCAGGTTTTCGAGCTTCTCCCGGGCGGTATCGTCGTCGCTGAGCGACCACACCTCGAGCAGCGCGTAGGCCGGATAGGTGCCGGAAAGCGGATTGACGGTGCCCGGAATGTGGCGAAGCACGAGATCGATGGTGAATTCGTTGGCGTATTCGAAAGCGGTGAGGCCGTCGCCCATGGCGGCCTGCGCGCGGGTCAGCAGCGCCAATGCCGCCTCCGCGCTGGCGGCGCCGATGAACGCGGTCTCGCGCCGCTTCGGCTTCGGATAAAGCTTCAGCACGGCCGCGGTGATGATGCCGAGCGTGCCTTCCGCGCCCATGAACAGGTGCTTCATGTCATAGCCGGTGTTGTTCTTCCTGAGCCCGTTCATGCCGTTCCACACGCGGCCGTCGGCGAGCACCACTTCGAGCCCGAGCGCCAGGTCGCGGGCGTTGCCGTAACGCAGCACCTGGATGCCGCCGGCGTTGGTCGAGAGATTGCCGCCGATGCGGCAGCTTCCCTCGGCGGCGAGGCTCAAGGGAAACACCCGTTCGATATCGTCGGCGGCGTTCTGGATGTCGGCGAGGATGCAACCGGCGTCGACGGTGATGGTGTTGTTGACCGGGTCGATGGCGCGGATGCGATTCATGCGCCGGGTCGAGAGCACGATGCCGCCGTGCGGGATGGTGCCGCCGACGAGCCCGGTGTTGCCGCTTTGCGGCGTGATTGCGATGCCGGCCTCGGCGCAGACCTTGACCACCTCGGCGGTCGAAGCCGGGCTCACCACCATTTCGCATTCGCCGCGCCAAAGTCCGCGCGTCTCGACTACGAAGGCTTCGAGATCGGCCGGCTGGTCGAGCCATCCGTTGGCGCCGACGATGGCGCGGATGGCGTCGAAAGCGGCGTTATGGTCGGAAATGTGGTTCATGACGGCGATATTGCCCCCGGTCGGAGGCAGTGGCAAGGATGCCCGGCGCTCAATCCGGCGGGGTTTGGAAAAAACGTCCGGGCGAGACGCCGAAAGCGCGCCGGAACATGGCGATGAAGGCGCTCGGGCTATCGTCGCCGAGGTCGAGCGCGACCTGCGTCACCGGCGCCCGGCCGGCGAGCGCGGTCAGCGCGGCGAGCAGCCGGACCTGCTGGCGCCAGGCACGGAAGGTCATGCCGGCGTCTGCCAGGAAGGCGCGCTCCAGCGTGCGCGCGCTGGCGCCGGCGAGCTTGCCCCATTGGGCGAGATCGCGCTGGTCGGCCGGGTCGGCGAGCAGGGCGGCGGTGACGCGCTTGAGCCTGGCGTCCTCCGGGATCGGCAGGTGCAACGGCGCCTGGTCGAGGCCGGTCAACTGGTCGATCAGCACACGCATGAGCCGGCTGTCGGCACCGCCTTCCTCGTAGAGTTGGGGCAGCGACACGGCGGCGCGAATGAGTTCGCGCAGCAGCGGCGTCACCAGCACGACGCGGCATTTGTCGAAGCCGTCGGGCAGGGCGTCGGCGCGCACGTAGAGACTGTGCAAGCGGACGTTGCCGCTCATCTCGACCCGGTGCCTAACACCGGCCGGCACCCAGACGGCGCACTCGGGCGGTGTGATCCACACGCCCTGGTCGGTGGCGACGCGAATGACGCCGCGCTCCGCATAGGCGAGCTGGGCGCGCGGATAGTCGTGCTAGTCGATGGTATGGCCGGGCGGATAGTCGTTCGCCGCCGTCGCGGCTGGACGCGGCAGCTTCTGGATGCGCTGAATGTGGGATGCCAGTTGCATAATATCGTTATATCGTCATTCTTTGACAAAATATAGCAAGCGCGTCGAACGCCGTTGCTCTACAAATGATACATGTCGCCGACCGGGGAGGAATTCGACACGTGACCCAAGAACGCCGCCAGAAGATCGACTTCGCGTTTCTCAACGCGGGCCATTTCTTCGACCATTTCCTGATCCTGATCTTCGCCACCGTTGCCATGGCCATCGCCACCGACCGCAAGGTCGCGATTGCCGGCCTCGCGGTCGACTGGCAGATGACGTACGCCGAACTGATTCCGTTCTCGGTCGCCGGCTTCGCCGCCTTCGGGTTGTGCTCGGTGCCGGCCGCCTGGATCGCCGACAAGTGGTCGCGGCCCGGCATGATCGCCATCTTCTTCTTCGGCATGGGCAGCGCCACCATGCTGGCGTCGCTTGCGACATCGCCCTGGTATCTCGCCGCCGTCATCCTGGTCATCGGCGTGTTCGGCGCCATCTATCATCCGGTCGGCATCGCCATGGTGGTGCAGGGCCGTTCCAAGACCGGCATGGCCATCGCCATGAACGGCGTATTTGGCAACCTGGGCGTTGCCGTCGCACCGCTGGCGACGCTGCTGACCATCGAGCATTGGGGCTGGCGCGCGGCGTTCTTCCTGCCGGGCGCGGTCTGCTTCGCCGTCGGCATCGCCTATCTCGTGTTCTTGCGCATCGCGCATATCAGCGACCAGACCTATGCCAAGAAAGCCAAGCCGGCCGCCGACGGCACGCTGGCGCTCGACCGCCAGGTGTTGATCCGCGTCTTCTCGATCATTCTCATCACCGCCGCCATGGGCAGTTTCATCTTCCAGAGCACGACGTTCTCGCTGCCGAAAATCTTCGACGAGCGCCTCGCCGGTCTCGCCACCTCGGGCAAGGAAGTCGGCTGGTGGGCCTTCGCGGTGTTCGCTGCGGCCTCGATCGCGCAGTTGATCGTCGGCTATCTCGTCGACCGCCATTCCGTGCGCCTGGTGTTCGCCGTCGTCGCCGGCGGCCAGGCCATCCTGTTCGCCGCCATGCTCAACCTGACGGGCGCGCCGGCCCTGGTGGTGGCGGTAATGTTCATGCTTGTGGTATTCGGCCAGATCCCGATCAACGACGTGCTGATCGGCCGCATCGCCAAGAGCGAGTGGCGTTCGCGCGCCTATTCGGCGCGCTACATCATCTCGTTCGCGGTGATGGCGACCACCGTGCCGGCGATCTCCGCGCTGCACGGGCACTGGGGTTTCCATGCGTTGTTCGCGGTGATGTCGGTGCTGGCCGGCCTGATCTTCGTGGCGGTCATGTTCCTCCCGAGTAGGTCACTCGGCCGGTGTCGCGGCGCGCCGGAGCCGGTCGTTCATGGCCCGCCCGAGGCCGCGTTCCGGCACCGCCATCACGGCGATGCCGGCGTGGCCTTCAGCATCTAACGCGCGCAGCATGGCGAACAGGTTCGCCGCAGCTTCCCTCAGATCGCCGGTCGGGCTCAGGTTCCAGCGCGTGCCTTCGGGCGCGGCGCCGAAACCGAGCAGCGCCTCGCCCGGCCTGGCGCCGTCGGCTCCAAGCCGGAGCGGCGTCGTGGGCGCGTAGTGGCGGCTCAACATGCCCGGCGATTTCGGTGCCGTGTCGTCGTTGTCGGCGACGAGAAGATTTCCGGTGACCGCCTCGATGTCCTCGTCGGCAATGCCGCCGGCGCGCAGGAGGGTCGCGGTTTTGCCGCAAGCGTCGACGACGGCGGACTCGAGCCCGACCGCGCAGGCGCCGCCGTCGAGGATGGTCATGCGCAAGTCGCCGGGCAAATCCGCGAACGAATGCGCCACGTGCCCTGCGGTGGTGGCGCTGACCGCGCCGGACGGGTTTGCGCTCGGCGCGGCGACGGGGCGGCCGGTGCGGACCAGGACTTCGTGCGCCAACGGATGCGCGGGTACGCGGATAGCGACGCTGTCGAGCCCGGCGCTGACCAGGAGCGAGAGCGGGCAGTCCTCGGCACGCGGCACGACGATGGAGAGCGCCCCCGGCCAGAACGCCGCCGCCAGTTTTTCCGCGAGCGGTGTGAAACGGCCGAGTCGGCGCGCGGCCGCGAGGTCCGGTACGTGCACGATCAACGGATTGAAATGCGGCCGGCCCTTGGCGGCGAAGATGGCGGCGACCGCCTTGTCGTCGGTGGCGTCGGCGCCGAGGCCGTAGACCGTCTCGGTCGGGAAGGCGACCAGTTCGCCGGCACGAAGCCGCTCGGCGGCAAGGTCAAGGCCGGCGTCGTCAGCGGTGATGACGACGGGCGTCATCAGCGCGCCAGCACCCCCGGCCCGGCGGCGACGAAATGGGGGTTCTCGAAACCGGGCTTGCCGTAGGAGAGCTCGTTGCCGTCGAGGTCTTTGACGACGCCGCCGGCGAAGCGAACCACCGCGTGACCGGCGGCGGTGTCCCATTCCATGGTGCGCCCGAGGCGCGGGTAGATGTCGGCCGCGCCCTCGGCGACGCGGCAGAACTTGAGCGAGCTGCCGGCGCTGGCCTCGGAGGCGATCCGGAAGTCCTTGAGATACGTGTCGACCTCGGGCGTCTTGTGCGAACGGCTGACCAGCGCCGTGAGACCGGCGCTCGGCGCCGCACGGCAGCGGATCTCGACGCGCGCTTCGCTTCCCTTAAGGACGAAGGCGCCGGTGTTGAGGCCGAAGTAGGTGACGTTCTTTGCCGGCAGATGCACGACGCCGAGCACCGGTTTGGTATGCTCTATCAGCGCGATGTTGACGGTGAACTCGCCGTTGCGGTTGATGAATTCCTTCGTGCCGTCCAAGGGATCGATCAGCCAGAACGGGCTAGCGCCGACCTCGGGTATCTTGCCGGCAGAGGCCGCCTCTTCGGCGACGAGCGGAAAGCTCGACGTGATGCCTTCGCGGATGGCGCGGGTGATGATGTCCTCGGCGGCGCGGTCAGCCTTGGTCACCGGCGAGTTGTCGCCCTTCGCCTCGACGTCGAATTCGGTGCGGTAGATTTTCATGATCTCGGTGCCGGCGCGGCGCGCCACGCCGACGACCTGCTTGGCCAGACCTAAACCGATATTGAGCACGGCGGCGCTCTCCTTTGGGCAGTCGCGGATGCGGGGGCTATGGGTTGCGCAACGGTGGCCGCGAGTCAAGCGCGCGCGGCCGGTGCCAGCGTTCAGGCCTCGGTGTAGTCGCCGATGGCGACGCTCTCGGTGACGAAACGCTGCGCCTGGAAACCCGCCGACCAGTGCCCCGGTGTCATGCCGGCCTTGCGCTTGAGTTGCTGTAGGAAGGCGCGCGGGTCTGGCAGTTGTTCCCAGACCGAGGGTAGGAACAGCGCACGACGGGGGCCGTCGGCGATGACCAGGCCGTCGCGGCCCGGGCGAAGCTGCTGCAACAGGTCGGCTTCGTCGGCGAAGGTCATGGCGGTCTGCGGGCTCAGCACCGCGATCGAGAGGTCGAGGCCGTCGCGCTCGCCCGGCGCGAGCGGCGAGAAGCGCGGGTCCTTGAACGCCGCTTTGAAGGCGTTGTCGGCGACGTCGAGGACGAGCGCGCGGTGCGCCTGCGGCGAGCCGATGCAGCCGCGCAACTGGCCCTGTTTCTTGAGCGTGACGAAGCATGCACCCGGCTGGCGCAGTTCGGCGGCGTGCTCGTCGATGCCGACGGGCAAGGGCTTGCCGTGCACGAGGCCATGGTCGATGGAGGTGGCGGCGAGTAGAATCAGGGTGAGGCCGTGGCCGTCGAGCAGCGCGCGGGTCCCGGCGCCGAAATCGGTCTCGCCGACGACGGCCGGCTTGGCGGCCGGCATGACAGCGGGTTCCGGCGCGACCTTGACCGTCGGCTGGACCTTGAGCGTCACCTTCGGCGCTTCCTTGCTGGCGACTTTCTTGCCCCATACCACTTTGGCCGGGGTCTTCGCATCGGCCGTGTCATTCTTGTCGGCGCCGGCATCGAAGAAAAGCCAGGAGCCGTAACCGACGACGCGGTCGCGCGGGCCGGCGGTGTCGCCGGAATTGCGGAGATCGACGGTCTCGACCGACATGCCGCGCTTCTTCGCCAGCGCCAGCAGGCCGCCCACGGGGAAGCGGCCGCAGGCACCTTGGCGGGCGATCTTCTCGGGTGCGAGTTCCTCGATGGCGGCACAGGTGGCGCCGTCGATCTTGCGGGCACTTTCGTAGTCGAGGTAGTGGCTCAGGTCCGAACTGATGACGATCAACGTCTCGTCGCCGCCCCACAGCTTCTCCAGCACCGCGGCGACGCTTTCGGGCGTGGCCTCGCCGACGACCAGCGGCACCAGGGTGAAATCGTCGAGCACGGTCTGCAGGAACGGCAGGTGCACCTCGAGGCTGTGCTCGAGCTTGTGGGTCTCGTCGAAGACGGCGACCTGCGGCATATCGGCGAGTAGCTTGGCGGCTTCCATGTCGACGGGAATCTGGCCCACGGGCGTGGCGAAATAGTCGGCGCCGCTGAGCGCCAGGCCGCGCACCGCGACGCGGTGGCAGGGGCCGAGCAGGATGACGCGCATGATGCTGGCGTGCGCCGGCGCCAGGCGCTTGTAGGCGGTCGCCGCGATCGGGCCGGAATAGACGTAGCCGGCGTGCGGCGCGATGATCGCCTTGGGCACGCGCGCGTCGCCTGCGTCGGCGGCGTCGAGGTAACCGCTGACCGCAGCGCTCAACGCGCTGGCGCTGCCCGGATAGAACTGGCCGGCGACGGCCGGCTGGCGGATTGCATTCATGGCGTCACGTCCTGCCCCGGATATAGGTTTGCAGCCGGGACATTGTAACCCGCCCGCACGGTTTTTAAAGGTGCGAGGGCCGGGGCGGACATCAATGGTCGGCGCGGTAGAACATGTCGTGCAGCGCCTGCATCAGCGGTTGGATCTGGGTGTCCGTCAGCCGGTAATGGATCGTGGTGCCGTCGCGCCGGGTGCCGACTAGGTCCTCGTTCTTGAGCCAGCTCAGGTGCTGCGACAGGTTTGGCTGGCTGATGCCGATCTCGCGGCTCAGCTCGCCGGCCGATTTCTCGCCGCCCATCAGCGCACAGAGCACGCGCAGCCGCACGTGGTTGGCGATCGATTTCAGGAACCGTGCGACGCGCTCGGCGTTGACGTCCATGTCCTTGGCGCTGAAGTTTTTATTGTTGAAAACGATAACCATGTTTGCTATTTAATGAAAATTGAAAATTAAAGCAAACGCTTTTTTCATTCACGCCCAACCGAAGGATCGAACGCCATGGCGGGTCTCAGGGAAAAATTCGGCGATATCTTGCGTAAAGTCGTGTTGGCGTTGCTGCTGGTCGGTGTCGCCGCCATTGCCATTTCGGGCGTGGCGCGCGCGGCGGAGTTCGTCGTCAAGGCGCGCACCGTCGCCGACCGCAAGGCCGTGTTCGCCACCATCGAGGCGAGCGACGAGACGGCGGGTTGAGCGGGGGCATTCCGAAACCGCCCCGGCGGGCGTATATTAATGCCATGAACGAAGGCCTGCCCATCATGGACGAGAGCTTCGCCGATGCGGTGCCGGGCCGTTACTGGCATATGCTCGACGACGGCCGCGTCCAATGCGACATCTGTCCGCGCTTCTGCAAGCTGCGCGAGGGCCAGCGCGGGCTCTGTTTCGTGCGCGCGAGTAAGGACGATCAGGTCGTGCTGACCACCTACGGCCGCTCCAGCGGCTTCTGCATCGACCCGATCGAGAAGAAGCCCCTGAACCACTTCCTGCCCGGCACGCCGATCCTCAGCTTCGGCACGGCGGGCTGCAACCTGACCTGCAAGTTCTGCCAGAACTGGAACATCTCCAAGGCGCGCGAGTTCGACAAATTGCAGGACCAGGCCTCGCCCGAACAGATCGCGGAGGCCGCGCGCCGCACCAACTGTCGTTCGGTCGCCTATACCTACAACGATCCGGTCATCTTCCTCGAATACGCCGTCGACACCGCCAAGGCCTGCCGCGAGCGCGGCATCAAGAACGTGGCGGTGACGGCCGGCTACATCTGTCCCGACCCGCGCGTGGAGTTCTACAAGTGGATGGATGCCGCCAACGTCGACTTGAAGGCGTTCACCGAGCACTTCTACAAGGAACTCTGCACCGCGCGCCTCGACGCCGTGCTGGATACGCTCCAGTACCTCGCGCAAGAGACCGACGTCTGGTTCGAGATCACCGACCTCCTGATCCCGGGCGAGAACGAGTCCGACAAGGAGATCGACGAGATGACGAACTGGGTCGTAAAG